>DASVKT010000283.1:0-3596 GCA_036385235.1 Candidatus Limnocylindrales bacterium
CCGGATGGCGTTGCCGAAAGGATCGCCGCTGCATCTGACGTTCTTTCCGATCGTTGGCGGCGTGGGCACTCCGATATTCGCGACTCGCCCGCCTGTGTCGTTCAAGCTCATCGGAACCCGAACATTTGAGGGCTCCGGCAACCTCCTGGCCTGCTATCAAGTCAGTCCGGCCCGGAAGGCCTGACCACGCGTATTCGTGCGAGGCACCCCTCCGACTGGCGCGGCGACCCTACCCGGCCGCGGGTACCGGCCCCTGGCGAACGCCGAGCACGTTACCGTCGGGGTCCTTGAACCAGGCACCGCGAGCCGGACCGACCTGGGCGATGAAGTTGACGGTCTTCGGCGTCTCGTACTCGTCGAAAGTGACTCCCCGCGAGGTCAGATCACGGACCTCTGCCTCGATGTCATCGACCTCGAAGTGCGCGACCGTTGGACCACTTACCGGGGGCTGCCCGCGCCGAATCGACAGTTGCGACCCCTTGCCGGCGCCGAACCGGCAGGTAAACGGAGTCTCCTCAAGGAGCTTTAGACCAAGCTGTTCCGCGTAGAACTTCTTGGATCGGTCAAGGTCGGTCACCACCAGTGTCGTCACAGCCAGAGAATCGGCAAGCATCGTCGTCACCTCATACATGAACAGTGAGGGGGCGCCGCGAGAGCCTCGTGGCGTCACGGCGCCCGGCTTCTCTCGGGTCCGGCTACTTCTTGATGTAGATCGTCACCGGCGGGATCATCCCGTACCGCTCCATCGCTGCCGCCATCTCGGGCGATGCCGCGGTCTGCGCCGCCTGGAAGGCCTCCATGTCGGGGACGTCCCACGTGCTGGCGACGCGGTTGCTGCCGTCCATCGCGACGTAGCTGGACCCGTCCGACGCGACGGCGGACATCTGGGCGATCATCTCCGGCTTGAACTTCAGCCACGCCTCGACATCCTTGACCGACGCAGTAACCACGATCTTGGCCATGCCATCTCCTTGGGTAGAAAAGCTGTCGCTCCAACACTGACCCGAGGTCAGGGACCGTCTTCGGGTCTAAGCGGGAGGGCCCGCCGGCACAGCGCCGAGCTGCTGCATCATCGCCAGCGCATCGATGACACCCCAGTGCTCGCGTACGAGACCATCGTCGCCGAAGAGGAACATGTCGATGAGCTGCACGTCGACGCTCTTCCCCGTTGCCGGCATGCCCATGAACGCACCCCGGTTGGTCCCCGTGTACCTCACGCGCGCGACGACCTTGGCGCCGCTCGCGAAGACGTCTTCCACGTCCATTCGCAGGTTGGGAAACGCTGCGAGTTGCATATGGAAGAAATCCCCGACTCCGGCTTTCGTCGGCGCAAGACCCGGCGTGACCTCGTGCTCGACGAAATCGTCTGCCAGATGTTTGCTGAACCCGCCGATGTCTCCGGCGTTGATCAACTCGTACAGGTGTCGCGCCGTAGCTGCGTGATCCGTTGACATCTCAGAGCGCCCTGTGATCTTTCTGGGCGCACGAGACGCCCGCCCGAACGGCGCGGTCTCGCCATTGGCCCTGCGCGACGATCAAGGCGACCGTATGGGGACGCCGCGCTGGTCGGAGCCCGGAGGCTCCCGTGCCTACCTGCCGCATCGGCGGAGCATGGGCGTTCCCTGGCTTACAAGATAGCCAAGTCCCGACGGGTGATCCGGGGCGGTAACTCCGGTGCATCACGTGTAACAGAAGGACGGCCCCGACGGGTCCTCTCGCGTCAGCGCCACGACATCCGTAGTTGAGGGCACTGAAGGTGACGAGCCGGCGTCGAGCGACGAGTTGCCGGCCGAGGAGGCTTCTCCGCCCGCTGCCTGTCAACGACCTTCGGCACTTGGCAGCCTCGCCAGTCAAGACGACGCTGCCCCCACACGGGAGGCTTCGACACGCGGCCCACATTCCGGCCGCCGGGACCGCGCCGAGCCACTGGCGAGACCTACCCGCGAGTATGGCGTCCGGGGATGCGCTACGGGTGGGCGCGAAGCCGCCGGCCGGCCCTTCTGCCACGTGTCTTGTTGGGGCTCGTGCCCCCCAGGAATGGTCCGTCATCGAGGGAGCGACTGATGACTTACGACCCGGGTCAGGGCGCGATCACGTGCCTCAACTGCGGCAACCAAACCCCCGCCGGAGCTAGTTTCTGTCCGGCCTGCGGCCGGGTCCTGAACGCCACGCAGGCGCCCTCGTCTACAGCTGCTGCGGCGCCGGTACCGGCGCCGGCGCTACCGACGCCCGCTCCGCAGGCCTACGGCCAGCCGCCCGGCTACGGCCAGCCGCCCGGCTACGGCCAGCCGCCCGGCTACGGCCAGCCGCCGCAGCCGGAGCCGCCAACCGCTCAGCAACCGCAGGCCTACGGCCAGCCGCCGGGCTACGGCCAGCCGCCGCAGCCGGAGCCGCCAACCGCTCAGCAACCCCAGGGGTACGCTCCCGCTCCCGGCTATCCCGCCGGCTATGGCTATGCGCCAACACCGGCACGTCGCAACTCGTCGCCCCTATTGGTGGGGCTGGGCATCGTCGGTCTCGTCGTAGTCATCGTCGCGGGCGTAGTGCTCCTCTCCTCAGCCGGTGGTCCCCACGCCACGTCTGCTCCATCCGCCTTCGCACTTGCCACGCCGACCGGTGGCGCAAGACCAACGGCTGTACCAAGCGCGACTGCCACACCGACACAGACGCCCATTCCGGCGTCGGATGGCGCGATCACCGTTGGTAACTTCACCATCGAGATCACGGGAGTGACGCTCTCGGACAGCGGCGTAGGTGGCTATGTTCCAGGCAGCATGACCTCGGACCAGACCGTGCTCGGCGTCGAGGCGACGCTAGTATCCGGCGGCACCCTGACCGCTCTCAGCAAGGTCCAAGTCTGGGCTACCGACGAGACGGGCAGCCGATACGACGTAGGAGCGGCGCTCTCGATTGACGCCCAGAATGGCGCGATCTGGATGTACGCCGTGCCCAGGACCTCAAGCTTGTTTCTGTGGTGGTTCCCGAGCGGAGAAGTGATCGATCTGACTCCGCTTCTGTCTACGAGCCCGTCGGTCACTCCGGTTCCAACGCCGGTTCCTACCCCGGAGGGCACGCCCTGGGAAGTCTTCAGCACCTACGAGACGGCTGAGCATGCTACGCAGGTCGCCGACACTCAAGCCTGGAACGACGCGAACAATCCGTCCACAACGTTTGCCGCTGCTACGAGGGCGCGGGCGGATGACCAGGCCGATCTGGCTTGGCTCAATGCCCACCCACCGATGAGCTGCTACTTGGCCCTGTACAACGATCTGGTTCTTTACGACAACCAGGACATCAAGACAATGAATGATTGGTTCGCGGGCAGATACGCCACCGTCAACGATGTTGACCTGCCAGCACAGAATACTGTCTGGAATCGTATTGCCGGCGAACTCACAGACGCCGAGGCTGTCTGCAGCTGATTGTCTCCCGAGCGGGACACACTTCTTTGGAGGCCGACGGTCGGATCCACCTTGAGATCCCGCCATCCCTCGAAGCGAGTACGGCCTGAGACCGGCCGAACTACCGTCGGGCGCGCCTCCGGCCGCTCACGCGCGCTCGAGCTTGATCCCCGCGGCGAGGCAGTCCTCGGCAAA
>DASVKT010000284.1:0-4448 GCA_036385235.1 Candidatus Limnocylindrales bacterium
CCCCGCGCCCGCGCCCCGCGCCCCGCGCCCCAGACCGCGGTCTCGCCGTCGGGCGAGCGGCGATAAAGCGTGGCCGCTTACGATGTGTCGACTTCACCGCTGCGCATCCGGAGGACCATCGCCAGATGAGCCAATTCGCTCCCGGGGGACCCGGCCAGTATGGCCCGGCGGGGAGCTATGGTCCGTCCCCGACTTGGGCGCCTCCTCCGGGTTTGCCGCCGTCGGCGCCGCCCGCCGGCTGGGGTCCAGGCAACGCGGGCTGGCCTTCACCGTACGCCTGGCCCCCGGCCCCCCGCCGCGCCGGCTTCGCCTGGTCCAGGGTGCTGCCCACAATGCTCGTGGCGATGGTCATTGGCGGCGTCGTACTCGGCGGCATCGGGCTGGACGTTGCGATTCCCGCCCCAAGCGCCGGCACGGTGACTGTGGACGGCGCGGTCCGGCTCACGGCGGCCCCGGGCTGGGTGCTGGCGCCCACCACCGACGCCTCATCCGGCATCGAGTTGCGCGAGGCCGACGCTCGGCTCACCGCCGAGGTCGTCTCGTCCGACTCGACGGTCGACTCCGCCGCGCTTCTGGCAGGGCAGCGGCCGTCCCTCGATGCCGAGGCCGCCCAGATCAGCTACGGCGACGTTCGGACCACAAGGATCAATGGCTTCGACACCTCGTTCGTGCTTTTCCAGGCCACGGTCGCCTCGCAGCACACCGGCGTGCTGGATGGCGAACTGATCTGCATGGTGGTGGACGGCAACGACCTAGTCATTTTCGTGGCCGCCCGGCAGGGCCATCTCGAGCCGGTCATCGACGATGTCACGGCCATGCTCCAGAGCGTTGGAATCGCGCGATGAGCGCCCCAGTTGTTTCGTCGCCCGCGCCGCGCTGGGGCCGACAGACTTCGATCTTTCAGCCACGCCAGCCCGCCTTCTGGCTCTTCTGCCTGCTGCTGGCGTTCGGGACCCTCTTCTTCGGCATCGAGCAATTGTTCATGGCCGGTCTGCCGGCGGCCTGGCTTCTCTCGTGGGGGCTGGTTCTGGTCTATGCGATCCCCGTTGCTTTGCTCATCTATCGGCTCGACCTGTTTGAGCGCGAGCCCAAGACCATGCTGGCGGGGGCTCTCCTGTGGGGCGGAATTGTCGCGACCGGTCTGGCTGTAGTCGCCAACGAGGCCTGGCTCTCGGTTGTCGGGAAGGTCACCTCGCCGGAGTTTGCGACTCAATGGGGACCGGCGATCGTGGGGCCGGGCGTTGAGGAGACGCTCAAGCTCATGGGCGTGGTCGTCCTCTTCCTGATCGCCTCGAGCGAATTCGACGGTGTCATGGACGGCTTCGTCTACGGCGCGATGATCGGGTTGGGCTTTACGGTCGTGGAGGATGTCTCGTACTTCATCATCGCCGCCGCCGCGGTTCCGGGCGCGGTCGATCAGTCCGGCCCCGTAATCAGCACGTTCCTGCTGCGCATCGGTGCGGGCGGCCTCTACAGCCACGTGTTGTTCACCGGGTTGACGGGCATGGGGTTCGCGTACCTGGTGACTCAGCGGTCGGTGGGCATGGGCAAGCGGCTGGGTGGCTCGGCGCTTCTCGTTGCGGCCGGAGTCGCCGCCCACGCGGTCTGGAACTCGCCCGTAGTGGACTTCGTGCTGGACACGCGTGACGGCGCCGACCCGAGCGGGCTCCAGTGGATCGCCTGGGCCTCCATCAAGGGCTTGCCGTTCCTGCTGCTGCTCGGCGTCATGGTTGTCCTGGCTACCCGCAGCGAAGAGCGCAGCTACCGGGCGATTGTGGCCGGTGAGCCGGACCCGATGGTCGTGACGGACGATGAGATGCGATCGCTCGGCAGCCTCTGGGCCCGGCGATCGGCCAGAAGGGCGGCCGCCCGGGCTCACGGCTCGGAGGCGGGTAGACTCGTGGGGAAGCTCCAGGCTGCCCAGATCGAGTACGCGATGATCCGCAGTAAGTCCGACTCCCCGGCCGATTCCGCACTCGACTCCCAGCGCCTGAAGGTCCGCTGGATTCGGTCCGCCCTGGCCGGGACTCCGTTCGTGCCGTCGGCCGGGCTGGGGCCGGTCGCCGGGCTGGGGCCGATCGCCGGGCCGGGGTCGATCGCCGGACCGGGGCCGCAAGCCTCGGCCGCAGCGCCCGCCTCGGTCGCCGTACCCGCTCGGCCTCAGATGAGCCTGGTTCCGACAGGCGGCATCGCGGCCTGGTCCACGCCGGATGCTTCCCGCCTGCCCGTGATTGTCCTGCCCGAACGGCTGGAGTTGGCGGTGGAGGCGAGGACCGGGTCGTGGGCGGAGGTCAGGTCGGCGAACGGCTGGCGTGGCTGGGTAGATGGGCGGTTGCTGGTGGAGGGGCGCTAGGTCAACGCCGTCGCCGTCGGCAGCCGGCTCGCGGCTGGCGGCTCGTGCCAGTAGTGGTCCCGGCACGGGGACCCCCGTTTGGTCGATGACATTCCGCGGCCGCGCGGCCACAATGCACGGGGCACATGCGGGCGGAGGATCTCAATGGCTGCAGAACCAGGCGCAACTACTGGCCAAGCGACGGTTGTCCTGGTATTTCCCGGCTGGACCTGGCGCTCATACACAGGGATTGCGCCGGCCGTGCTGGTTGCGCTGGATAGGCAGGTCTACTTCCCCGGCGACGTCAGCAAGGGCTTCCGATTCGATCTGATGGTTGCGCCGGGCACCCACGACCTCACCGTGATCCTGGGCGGGAACTCCCGCACCGTGTCGATTGAGGTCGAAGCCGACCGAACATACGAGATCCCCCTCAAGTTCGGTGGCCGCTGGGGCGCCCTCAAGATCGAGTTCCCGGAGCAAAGCACCGAGACCTGAGCGGTTCCGCGCCACGGCCTCGTTCCGCGCCACGGCCTCCGGTTTCTGCCCAATGACAGCCCCGCGAGCGTAGCGCGGACACTTCCTCTCTGGCTGCCGGCCGTTCGCCAGAGAGATAGACACAAACGGCTACTTCTGGATAGGAATCCGGCCCGAGGCGACCGGTCAGCCACGTTTTGGGGCCAATTCGCCTCTTCTTGTTCGCACCACGGGCAATAGGCAGAAACCGCGCCCGAAGCCGAGCGGACACGGCGAGCGGACACGGCGAGCGGACGCGGGATGCGGCGCTTCAGAAACGTTCAAACCGCCCACGTCGGGGCGGTTTGAACGAGAAATCCCGATTTGCGCTTCCCCTGGAAGCGATGAGTGGAAACGCCGCGGGGCCCCGGGCGGACCCGAGCACCGCATCTCACTCGCGGTCTACTCCGCCACTGCCTCGATCCGGATGCGTGCGTCCACGATGACCGCGCCCTCCGGCCGGACGATGACCGGGTTGCAGTCCATCTCGGCGATCTCCGGATGCTGCTCGACCATCGCCGCCACACGCAGCAGCAATTCCTCCAGGCCGGCAACGTCGCACTTGGGTGCGCCGCGGAAGCCGTCGAGGAGCGGGAACGTGCGCAGTGAAGTCACCATCTCGTGGGCGTCGCGGTCGGTCAGCGGAGTGATTCGGACCTTGACGTCCTTGAGCACCTCGACGGCCGTGCCGCCGGCACCGCAGGCCACGACGGGGCCGAAGAGCTTGTCGTGGACCACGCCGACCAGCATCTCCACGCCGCCGGACGGGACCATCTGCTGGATGAAGAACTTCTCCACCGTGGTGCCCTGAGCGGCAATCCGGGCGGCCATCTCCACCGCGGCTTGCTGGACCTCGGCGGGGCCTTCGAGGTTGAGAACGACGGCCTTGGCTTCGGTCTTGTGGATCAGCTTGGGTGCGACGCCCTTGAGCGCGACCTTGCCGCCGATCTCCGCGGCAGCCGCGCCGGCCGCCTCCGGAGTTGCCGCCAGCCGCCACGCGGCCATCGGGACGCCGTAGTTGCCGAGCAATTGGGCGACTTCGTCCGGCATGAGCCAGCGCGACTCGTCGCCGCGCGAAGCCTCGTCGCCGCGCGAAGCCTCGTCGCCGCCGGACTTCTGCAGATCGTTCAGAACGTCGGCGACGAGAGCCTTCGCGTCGGAAGTCCGGATGTCCGAATACTGGGGAACGACACCCTCGGGAGTCTGCGCCCAGATGCCGTAGCGGACGGCGTGGGCGAGGGCTCGGGCGGCGTCTTCCGGGAACGGATACGAGGGGATGGAGAGGCCCTCGGTCTTGAGCGTGTCCGGCGTGCCCTTGCTCGAAAGGAAGACCGACAGCATCGGCACTTCGCGCTCGATCTCGAGAGCCGCGGCGCGAATGCCGGCCGCGATCTCTTCGGAGTTGGTCACGAGGACCGGGACGTACAGGATGATGACGGCGTCGATGCCGTCCCACTCGGCGAGCAGCTTGAGGGCCTTGCGGTAGGACTCGCCCGGCGCGGCGGCGATCATGTCGACCGGGTTGTTGAGTCCGGCGTCCGCCGGCAGGAACTCGGCCAGCTTGGCCTTGATGTCGTCCGGAACCTGCGGAACGATGAGGCCG
>DASVKT010000285.1:0-10298 GCA_036385235.1 Candidatus Limnocylindrales bacterium
GATCATGCGGCTGGCGGCCGGCAACGTGAAAAGGATCAGCCTGGAGCTGGGCGGCAAGAGCCCCAGCATCGTCTTTGCGGACGCGGACCTGGAGCGCTTCGCCGCCGAAGGGCCATATTCGGTCTTCGACAACTGCGGCCAAGACTGCTGCGCCAGGGCCCGAATCATCGTCGAGCGCTCCGTCCACGACCGAGTCGTCGAGCTGTTCGCCGCGGCCACGGCCAAAGTAAGAGTCGGCGATCCCAACGATCCCGCCACTGAAGTCGGCACGATGGTCAGTTTCCGGCAGCGCGAAACGGTTCTGGACTACATTCGGATTGGGCGGGAGGAAGGCGCGCGAGTAGTGGCCGGTGGCGGTATCCCGGCCGACCCGGCGTACTCCCGCGGAGCCTACGTCCAGCCGACCATTTTCGAAAACGTCCGTTCGGAGATGCGCATCGCGCAAGAGGAGATCTTCGGGCCGGTGGTCGTGGTCATCCCGTTCGATACTGAGGAAGAAGCCGTCAGGCTGGCGAACGCCACGCCTTTCGGGCTGTCCGGGTCGGTTTGGACACGGGACATCGGCAAGGCGATCCGGACCGCGAAGGGCATCCAGTCGGGCGTGATCTCCGTGAATTGCAACTCCAGCGTCCACGCCGAGGCGCCGTTCGGCGGCTACAAGATGTCCGGCACGGGCCGCGAGAACGGCATGCACGCCTTTGAGTCATACACGCAGATCAAGAACGTTTACGTGGATCTCAGCTAACAGGATCAACGGACCTCGCCTCCGTCGCCGACTGGGAAATCTCCGATGCCACTCCCGATCCGTACGGCTCCGAGTCCACAACCTCAACCGAGCTGGTCCAGCGTCTGATCAAAGCCGGGAACGATGAGGCCGACGTTCTGGACAAGGTCGTAGCTTCGACGACTCCGGACCAAGTCAATGCGATGGCGAGCCAGGTGGTCTCGGCGGACAGCACCTTCACCGAGAGTTACCAGATCGCCCGAAGCCAGGTTGCCGGGTCCGCCGTGCCGGCCGGGCCCCCGCCCAGGCCGGCACGCAGGCGACGCCACAGGACAGCCTGCCGAGCCCGCGGAGCGTCTGAACCCATCTCGGCGATAGCGGCACCGACGCCCCGCAGGGATCTCCGCGGCCCTCTAATATCCCCTCAAGGTGTGAACTTCGAGGGACATGCCCGCGTCGGCCTGATCGTCAGAGTGGCCTCGAGGCCGCCCGCGTCGACGGCGCACCTAGGAGAGGACGGTTCCGTGGGATCTGGATTTGCCTACTGCGAGGCCTGCGGGGCCATCATGCCGATCGAGGGCCAGCAGGTCTGCGGGTCGTGCGGGCACAAGAACGCCAACGGCGGTCTTGCTCAGCCACCGGCCGCTGCTCCGGCCGCCACTCCACTCGCATCTCCGTTCTCAGCCCAGCAGACCCCGGGCTACCCGCCGGCTCAGGGCTACCAGCAAACGCCCGGCTACCCGCCGGCTCAGGGCTATCAGCAGACGCCCGGCTACCCGCCGGCCGGCCCTGCCGCTTCTCCGTACGGAGCCGATCCGGCAGCCGCCCAGGGCTACCAGCAGACCCCCGGCTACCCGCCGGTTCAGGGCTACCCGCCGGCCGGCCCTGCCGCTTCTCCGTACGGAGCCGATCCGGCAGCCGCCCAGCCGCCCTCGTGGGCTCAGGCGCAGCCCAACCCGGCTCAGCCGTGGAATCAGAACCAGCAGCCATACGGTCAGGCGCCCTACTACAGTGGCGGCCCGATCGGCCAGGCGCCTGCCGCCAAACGCAGGTCATCCCTACCGATCATCGGGGCCATCGCCCTGGTGCTGGGGCTCATCGCCGGCCTGGCCGGAGTCGTGCTTCTGAGGTCGTTCTCCAGCGCCGGTAAGAATGCTGCCGTCGCTTCGGCGACCGTGAAGGTAACCGCAAGCCCCACCGCCAAGCCCACTCCAACCGCCAAGCCCACTCCAACCCCCGCGCCCGAGTTCGATAGCACCGGGGATATGGTCCACGCCCGAGCCAACGGCACCGCCACTGCTCTCGCGGGCGGCAAAGTGCTGATCGCCGGCGGCTGGGTATCGGACAATGTGCCGACCGGGTCGGCCGAGATATACGACTCCTCCACCAAGAAATTTACCGCAACCGGGTCGATGATCCAGCCACGCGCGATGCAGGCGGCCACATTGCTGGCGGACGGCCGGGTCTTGATTACGGGTGGCTCCGATGGCAACTACCGGCTCGGGTCCGCGGAGATCTACGACCCCAAGACCGGCAAGTTCACAGCCACGGGTTCGCTCAACCACTCCCGAATTGAACACACCGCAACTCTCTTGGCACCCGGCGACAGCCGGGTTCTGATCGCGGGTGGCTACGACACCAAGACCGCCAGCCTTGCCACGGCCGAAATCTACGACCCCAAGACGGGCAAGTTCACGATGACCGGCTCTCTGTCGGCAGGGCGCAGCGGGCATGTTGCCGGACGCCTGGCCGACGGCACCGTGATCGTCGCGGGCGGATACAGCAACAGCAAGACCCTTATCACCGCCGAGCTGTACAACCCCAAGACCGGCAAGTTCACGGCCACGGGCTCGCTTTCCACCGCGCGCGAGTACTCATCAGCCGTGATCATGCCCAACGGCCAATTCCTGGTGGTTGGTGGCACAGACACCGCTTTGAACTCGCTCGCCTCGGCAGAGATCTACAACCCCTCGACCGGCAAGTTCACCGATACGGAAACGATGACAGAGGCCCGAGAGCTTCCGGTCGTCGCCGTCCTCCCCAGCGGCCTGGTCCTCGTGGTCGCCGGCTGGGGCACCGATGCCCTTTCCTCCGCAGAGGTCTTCGATCCGGCCACGGGTCAGTTCACGCCGACCGCATCCTTGAGCGACGCGCGCGGCGACGCGACCGGAGCCGCCCTGGCCGACGGCAGCGTCCTCATCTGCGGCGGTTGGTCCAACGCCAATGACGCACTGAGCTCGGCGGAGATCTACGTCACCAGACCCGGCGCCGGGTCGAGCGCCAGCCCCGGCGCCGGGTCGAGCGCCAGCCCCAAGGCCTCCGCGCACAACTCGTAACTCAACTCCGAATGGATCCGGCCGATCCTTCCGCGCAGCGGGAGGGTCATACTGGCGGACAGAGCACGCCCGGTGAAGGGCGCGCGGCCGGATCGAGAGGTCGAGGGTGACATTGGGCCAGGGGCCGGCGGGCCAAACGTGCCAGTTCTGCGGTGCGAAGCTCATGTTCCGCGGGCAGACGAGTTGCCAGTCCTGCGGCCGGGGCCTGATCGGCGGACCCGAGCAGGGTTCGGCGGCAATCCCGCCGTCGAGCTTCGTCGCGCCTTCCGCGGTGCTGCCGTCGCCCGATTCCCGTTCCGCGTCTGCCAGCCGGCTCTCTGCGTCGGTGCCGATGGCGCCCACGACGCAACTTGCCGCTACGCAATCCTCGGCGGCCAGCCAGATGTCTGCCGCAGTGTCGATGGCCCCGTCCAAGCAGCTGGCCGCATCGACGCCACTCGCCGCGGCCACTCAGCTGGCGGGCTCCACGGAGATGGGCCGGACGGATTCCGCGCCGGACGAAGCTGCGGCCGAAGCCACGCCCGTGCGGCTCTTCCAGTCCACTCAGATGCCGCCCTCAACGCCGCTCCCCACGGGGGTATCTCTGGCGGATAACTCCGCCCCGGCAGGAACGGCAACGCCCATGGCCCCGCTCATCACCCTGGCCGATGGACCGGAGCGCAGGACGGTTCTACCGGCAGAGGCGCAGGCCGCGGCCGCAAGAGCCGCAGCCGGAGCGCAGCGGTCGCCCCGTTCGGTGGAGGCTCCGCGCCCCCGGACGAGCCAGCGGGCCGGGAGGCCAACGCCCACACGCTCATCGGATGAGCGAACCAAGACCGCGCGACCCGGCTTCCAGGCGCCCAGGTCCGCGTCCGGCGTCCGCGGCGAGTCCTTCAGGGGCGGCACGCCACCTCCCCCGCCGACGCCACTGCGACCCGGAATAGCTCCGGAACCGTGGCGCAACTGGAACCGGCCGGCTGCCCCCCGGCGAAGCCCGAATTGGGGCGGCTGGATTGTCGTCGCCGTGGTGGCCGTGATAGTGATCGGCGTCATCGGCAGTGCAACCACCAACAGCGGCGGTACGTTTTCGGGGGATGCGAACGCCTACCCAACGTATGACTACGCCACGGCGCAGACGGACACCACGCAGTTCCAGCCGGCCATCTTCCCACCCAACGGCCCCTTTTTCGCCGTGGGCTCACTTCATCAAGAACGGGCCGGGCACACTGCCACGCTCCTGGAAGACGGCCGGGTGCTGATCGCCGGTGGCTACATGGCCAGCAATCAGCTTTTGCCTACGGCGATCAACAGTGTGGAGATCTACGATCCAGCGACGGAACTCTTCAAGGAGAGCGGCTCGCTCCTTACGCCGCGTTCGAATGCGGCGGCGGCAAGACTTGATGACGGCACGGTTCTCATCGCCGGCGGCAAGCGGATCGACGGCAGCGAACTCGACTCGGCCGAGATCTACGACCCCAAGACCGGCGTCTCGGTGGAGACGGGAAGCATGAGCGTAGCGCGGTCGTCCGCCGTCGCAATCACTCTCAACGGTGGCCGTGTTCTGGTCGTGGGCGGCGACAGCCCCGACGGCTGGATCTCAGGTGCCGACATCTACAACCCCGCGGAAGGAACTTTCTCAAAGGTCGATGCCAAATTCGACGGTCCGGTCGCCGCCACGAAGCTGTTCGACGGGCGAGTTCTCGTCGCCGGCGGCACGGCTTCCTATGGCCCATCGGTCGCGGCCTGGATTTACGCGCCGGACACCGGCCTTTTGACGCAGGTTGGCAACCTGTCCGTCGGGCGCGATGGGCCCACCTCGTGCCTGCTTGCGGACGGCAAGGTGATGGTGGTCGGCGGTCTCGGAATCGAGAACTCGGTCAACTACACAGCCGATGTTTTCGACCCCAACCTGGAAGCCTTTTCGTCCTCGGTGGGTCTTGCGGATTATCGCTATCGCGGAACCACGACCGCGCTGCCGGATGGCTCCGCCGTGCTGGTGGGTGGCGTCGACGACGCCGGCACTCCGATTGGGTCCGTGGAGTCCGTATCCCCGGACTCTGGCCCCATCCCAGTCGGCACGATGACGGTCAGCCGCGCCGATCAAACCGCAACAACACTCAACGACGGCACCGTTCTCATAGTCGGCGGTCTATCTGACCCCAGCGTGACGACCGCCACGGCAAGCCTCTACGCGCCCAACGGACTTCCGACGCCCGCACCGAGCGGCTCCGGAGGCTCAAACGGCTCTCCCAAGCCCTCGCAATCGGCAAGCGCCTCCAACTAAGGCCGATTCTTCGGGGGCGGTTGTTTTCATGTTCCGTGTAATGCAACGCAATCCCCGTGCGTTCTATGATTCGACCGCTCTGGGAAAAGAGCTGGGCGAAGGGTACCTACACGATCACCGCTATCTGCACCCACACCGGATACCCGACCGTCCAGGTCACGCATCAGGTGACCATAACCTGATCGCAGCGAGGTGTCGCCCCATCCGGAACCCCTCCCCGCGAGGGATTCCGGCTTCTCCGGCGCCACTAGCGCCAAACCAGTTTCGTCCGGTAGGATCCTGCCGGTCGGAGGGCGGGAATTCTCGGGTCGGCAAAGTGATCTGCCAGGACCCTCTGGTGCGTATGTATTGCAGAGGTGTCGCAGCCGAAACGCGAGGTCGATGTGGCTACGCAGCACAGGTCCCGCAGGGCCAGAGCTGTCCAGAGGCAGCGCATGGATTATGCGCAAGGTCTCGAGGATCTCAGGTTTCTCGATGATGAAGAGCCTTCCCCGGCTCTCCGCGTCGTGAATGAACCGCTCGTCATCCAGTTCTCCAACGTGATCCAGCTCGAGGCCTGGTCCGTTCTGGACGCCGCGGGTGCCGTCGCGGCCGTTGCCATGGCCAACGCAGGGCGCCTGGAGCGCATGGCGGTCGGCTACGATGCGCCGGTCGGTCTGGACTACTCACTCGCAGAACTGCCCTCAATCACCAGGCACGCGGGACGCAGCCCATTCGAGCGCAGGCTCGCCAGAGTCGGGTCGCTCGCGGACTAAGGACAACACTCACAAACCCCGGCAACATCCTTCTCCGCAGCCGGGGTTTTGTGCTTGCGAGCCAACCCGCACGAGGAGGCCGATGTGCCCATGGCGGAGATCAACGAGGTTATGGCATCCTACGCTCCATGAGGGGCTGCGTTTCCGTTGAGCACCGTCTGAAAACGAGGATCGTCTTCCTCGGTCTGGCAGCCATGCTTGCCATCTTCGGAGCATCCGCCTCCGTTGCCCCGGTCACGCATCCCACCCCAAGTTGGACTGCTTCCATTCCGCCGGCGGAACTTGCCGATCTGCCCGGCGACGCCACTTCGGCCATGCCGTTTCACGTCCAGGGCACCTTTGAGACGCCGACGCCCACCGAAACCCCAACGATCACACCGAATCTGACTCCCGGAAAGGTCGCCGGGGCCGAGTCCGGCTCGGAGGGCGGCGGAGGCGGCGGAGGCGGAGGCGGCGGCTACGACGCCAAGGTGTACCCGTCCGGAGAGCTTCCCCCGCCCGGGCCCAGCGCGCCGCTAATTCGGCATGGATCGCGTATCTATCCGGTGGTGGCGCTCACTCTGGACGACTGCTTCGACTGGAGCGCAGTCGTGGCCGACATGAACATCATTTGAGAAGTACCACGTGAATGCCACGTGGTTCCCCATCGGGTGGGAGGCTCAGAAGCAGGCCTCGCTCTGGCAGCAGGTCGACAAGGCCGGCTTCCCGATCGCAAACCATACGTTCGATCACAAGAACCTGACCCTCAAGAGCTACGACCAGGTCTACTACGACATCAAGCAGGACAACGACGTCATGGCCGGGATCCTCGGCCACCCGATAATGCCCCTGGTCCGACCGTACGGCGGCAGCTGCAACAACGTCACTCTCGCTGCCGCCGCTGCAGCCGGCGAGCGGGCCGTTGTCGATTGGGACGTGGTCGAGGGCGACGCCGACGGCGACTACACCAACGTCGACCGGCTCACATACATGGGCGAGCAGGGGGCCAACGGCTCGATCATCCTGATGCACGCCAACGGCGGCTACACCACGGCCGCGCTGCCGTCGATCATCAACTACTACCGGCAGCACGGCTTTGCTTTCGTGACGCTGGGCCAGCTCCTCGGCGTTCCCGGGCCGGTGCCGTTCAACTCCGGGCCGACCGGCAGTGGCTCGCCGGGGCCGAGTGGCTCGCCGGGCCCCAGTGGTTCGCCGGGCTCCAGTGGTTCGCCGGGCTCCAGTGGTTCGCCGGGCTCCAGCGGTTCGCCGGGCCCCAGTGGCAGCGCATCCCCCGGCCCCAGTGGTTCGCCCACAAATAGCAGCTCGCCCAAGAACACCCCGACCAAGTCGCCCAGCGTCTCCCCATCGCCGTCGCCGGTCGTCACGGATTCCCCCGTGGAAACGCCCTCACCGGTAGTCATGGAGCACTCGGCAATGCTGGCGGAGAGGCTCAGGTACGCGGTGGCTACGAGGGTCTGAAGCCGTCTGCAGGCGTGACCCGTTACACTCCGCGGGCGATGAGCGACCAAATCAGCCGGCGTCCCACCGGCGACAAGACATCCCTTTCGTTCCGCGGCACCCTAGCGTTGGCCGCCGGTAAGAGCGCCGCCCGAGCCACTCGCCTCATTGGGCGGGGCGGTGGCACAGCTATCACCGGCATGATTGCCCGCAAAGTAGACCCGCGCATCCTGGACGAACTGGTCCGCATTCCGGGCGTGCCCGTCGTGGCGATCACCGGTAGCAACGGCAAAACCACCACGGCCCGTTTCATTGCAGCATTGCTCCGCGGCGAAGGCATCACGGTCTGCCACAACTCCGCCGGCGCGAATCTGATTCAGGGCGTGACGAGCCTGGCCGTCAGCTACGCGAACTTGCGCGGCAAGCTGCCGGATGGCGTCCTCGTGGCCGAGGTTGATGAGGGAGCGCTGCCGCAAGTGGCCCCGGAAACGCTCCCGCGGGCCCTCCTGGTCACTTCCCTATTCCGCGACCAGCTGGACCGCTTTGGGGAGATCTACGCCGTACGCGACGCCATAGAGTCCGTGGCGGCAGGGCTGCCGGAGAACGCGGCGCTGATCGTGAACGCGGACGACCCGATGGTCGCGACCCTGGCGGACAAGCGCGTCGGGCAGCGCGTCACCTTCGGGCTGGCCATCAAGCACTCCACAGACCATATCAGCCGCGCCGCGGACACGATCCGTTGCCCGCACTGCCAGTCGGACCTCAAGTACAAGCACGTTTACCTCTCCCACATGGGCGACTACAGCTGCCCGTCGTGCGGGTTTGCGCGGCCCCGGCTGGACGTGGCCGTAACGTCGCTGGAAGTAGTCGGGCTGGATCGGACTCGCTGCACCGTCAAGACGCCCGGCGGAAACATCGTCGTCGAGATCCCGCAGTCGGGCGTGCATATCGCCTACGACGCGGCGGGGGCGATCGCCATGCTGGTTGGGCTCGGCATCCCGCTGGATCACGCCGCCGAGTCGTTGGCTTCGGTCGGGCCCGCCTTCGGCCGCCTCGAGAAGATCGAGGCCGATGATGGCAAGACAGTGATCCTGGCTTTCGCCAAGAACCCGACGTCGTACAACACCACGCTGCGTGCTCTTGCTACCGAAGGCGAGCCCCGCCAGCTTCTGATCGCTGCGTCGAACACCGTTGTGGACGGCGAGGACTTCGGCTGGCTCTGGGACGTCGACTTCGAGACCATGGCGCCCAAGGTGGAGCGAGTCGTGGTCTCCGGCACCCGGGCCGACGAGTTGGCCAATCGCCTTCACTACGCCGGCGTACCGTCCGATCGGATCAAGGTGATCGAGGATCGGCCGGAGGCGCTCACCGAGGCCTTCTCGCTGCTGCTGCCGGGCGGGCGCCTCGTCGTCCTGTCCGGCTACACGCCGCTGATTGAGCTGCGCAACGAGATGCGGCGACGCGGCTGGACGGGGAGATACTGGGCCGTATGACCGAAGAGAAAGCCCCCGAATCCGTGCCGCACAAGCCGCGGCCGAAGACCGTCGCCGCACGACCCCTGCCGACTGACTATCAGTCGGATCCGGTCGACCCGTTCCCGCTCGTCGCGGCCGCTCGCGCGGAGATGGCCGAGAAGCAGGCCGTTCAGGTCGTGGCGCCGCACGTCACGGAGGTTGCCTCGGATCCCGTCGAGGTGCCGGTCCCACAAGCTCCGGTGCCGGCGATCCACTCCACTCACAGCACTCACTCCCGCGACCACAGGCCGCTGCGGATCGCGCACCTGTATCCGTCCCTGCTCAACGTGGCCGGGGACGGCGGCAATCTCATGGCGATCCAGCGCCGAGCCCAGTGGCGGGGCATCCCCGTCGATGTCGTGGCCGTAGAAAAGGGCGAGACGCCCGACTTCCGCAAGTTCGACATTGTCCTGTTCCACGGCGGCCAGGATGTCGAGATGGCGGTTGCGGCCGCGGACTTCGCCTTCAAGACGCCGTCGCTGCGCGATGCGGCCGATGACGGGGTGCTCATCTTCGCCGTGTGCGCGGGCCTGCAACTCCTGGGCCACCGCTACATCTCGAATGCGGGCGAGGAGATGATCGGGGCCGGGATCCTGGACCTGGAGACGCGCGGCGGGTCGCAGCGCTTCATGCAGCACGCGGCTTGCGAAGTCACCATCGACGGCGCAACGGAGACGGTCGTGGGGTTTGAGAACCACTCCGGGCTGACGGAGCTCGGCCCGGGTTGCGAACCGTTCGGCCGGGTCATCGCCGGGGCCGGCAACAACGGCAAGAACGGCTTTGAGGGCGCCCGTTCCGGTAACGTCTTCGCCACTTACCTCCACGGCCCCTGCCTGCCCAAAAACCCCTGGCTCACGGACCAGCTGATCCGGATCGCGGTTGGTCGGGCCGAGGGTCTGCGACCGGCGAAGGTAGTTCTGGCGCCGCTCAACGACGAGCTGGAGAAGCGAGCCCACGACGTGGCCCTGGAAAAGGCGATGGCCAATCGCGGCCGCAGGACCGCTCTGGAGCCGGCGAAGCTCATGCGGGGCCAGAAGGGCTGAGGCCCGGAGGCGCGATGAAGTGGCAGCCCCGCGCGGCGGACAGGGTCTTGGCCGCATGAGAAATTGGCGGATGCTGCGGCTGGCAGCGCTCTTCATCGGGGCGGTGGTGGTTGTGGCGGTCGCGTGGCGTGCCGGCAATCCCGATGGACCGGCTGTCGCGACCCGCGCACCGGGCCCCACGTTCAACCTGCCCGCGGCACTCGACGCCCAGATCGACGATGCCGGA
>DASVKT010000286.1:0-2060 GCA_036385235.1 Candidatus Limnocylindrales bacterium
CGGCGGAACAGGCGACAGCGAGGCCGAGGTCGAGCCGCCCGAGGTCTAGGGTCCCGATCCGGAAGAAGCTGGCCCCTTCCCTCCCGGCCGGCCGTGCTCGGCCGGTGCCAGACGAACCGTCCAGGAATTTGCGGATCGGGATACTAGCCGAGAAGCAGCCGGACCTCGGCTACGAGGCCCACAGCGATGATCGTGAGTCGGAGGGCCGACGCGGGCAGTCTCCGCCCAACACGGGCGCCGATCTGGCCGCCGATGATGGACCCCGTCGCAATCAGTAGGGCCGCGCCCCAGTGAACCGGCGCAATACATATGAATAGGATCGCGGCCACACCGTTGATCAGGGCTGCCAGGACGTTCTTCAGGCCGTTGAGGCGCTGAACGCCATCCGGCACGAAAATCGTGAGCAGGGCGATCATGATGATTCCCATGCCGGCGCCAAAGTAGCCGCCGTACACGGCCGTGGCATAGAACAGCACCAGGAGTGGCCAGGAGCGGTGGGCCTCGGTGTTGCGGTGCTTCGCAAGCGCTTTGGAGAGGCGCGGGCCTGCCGCCACGAGGACCAGCGCTACGCCGATCAGTACCGGCACGATCTGGGCGAAGGCTCCGGGAAATGCCAGGAGAAGCAGCCCGCCGGTGAGGCCGCCTGCGCCCGAGGCGACGCCCAGGCGAACCGCTCGCGATCTCTGGCCGACAAGCTCTCGCCGATAGCCGAACGCGCCGCTGAGAGAGCCGGGAACGAGCCCCACCGTGTTCGAGACGTTGGCTTCGAGTGGGCTGAAGCCGAACGCAAGGAGCGTCGGAAACGTGATCAGCGATCCGGAGCCGACGATTGTGTTGATTGTGCCTGCGGCGATGCCCGCGGCAAGGATCGCCCCGATTTCCAGTGGAGTCATGGGCGGCTGAGGGCGGCGTCTATCAGCTGTAGAAGTCGATCACGACCCGAACGCTGTTGGAGACCCAGACGCCGATACCGACATGGCCGAAGTGCGAGTTCATGATATTGGCGTAGTGGCCACCGCGGTACCAGGATTCGTTCTGGAAGAAGATCTCAACGGAGATCATGCCGCTCTGGCCGGCGTTGCTCGGGGAGGAGATGTTCTCGCCCCAGGAGGCGCCGGGGTAGCCGCCTGCGGTGAGACGGCCGTGGGTGGTTGTGCCATCGAGGGTGTGGGTCAGAACTGCCCGATCTGCCATGGCCTTGGCGTATGGCCGGGATACCTTGTTGGCGATGCCATCGCTGTAAGCGAGCGGCCCTTTCGCCGGCAGGGTGTGCTTGGTTTGAGTTGAGCAGTTGCCGGAGGTCGTGACCCAGCCGCCAGTGCGGGTGCAGTTCATGAGGCTGAGGTAGTAAAGCTCCGCGGAATGCCACTTGGCGTCTGCTGCGGCGACGCCGCCGCTGCCGTACGGGATATAGGCTCCGCCGCTGCCGTACGGGATATAGGCTCCACCGCTGACAACGCGCGACCTGGGTGTCGAAACTACGAACGCGGCTCCCGCCGCCGCCGCCATCGGCATCCCGGCGGCCGAACGGGCCGACGTGGCCATCGTGACCGTCACCCTGGACCCAACGTAGAACGATCGCCCAGCGTTGAAGACCATGGTCAGGCCATCGTCGGTCCAGTGGGTCGAACCGGCGACAGTTCGGCCGTTCGCCTGGACAGACAGGGCTCCGGCGGCGGACTTCTGGTCCATCGCTTCGGAGAATGCGATGGAGATCGGCTGGTTCGTGTCATACGTGACCGCGCCGTCCTGTGGCGTGAACTTGGCTGCCGGGTTGGTGAGAGTCTTGATTGTGAACAGCGGGACAAAGCGCAAAGGTGAACCTGAGGCGTCTGTGCCGCCGTCCGCCATGCTGATTTGATAGGTTCTGTCGGCGCCCAGCGCTTTGCGGGGAGTCAACGTGAAGACCTGCGAGGCCGCGTCCGTCGGATCGTCACCCACGATCGAAGCGTCGACCTGGGGGTTGATGCCCAACCGCAGGATGACTGTGGCCAGCTTGACTGGCCGGGTGAACGTAATCTTGAAGGCTGTCGTGGGTGCGGCCCGAGTACCCACGACCT
>DASVKT010000287.1:0-4169 GCA_036385235.1 Candidatus Limnocylindrales bacterium
AGGAAGAGGATCGCTCCTGTAGTGGTGTCGCGGATCGCGAACAGGAAAGGCTTATCCACGTTGAGCGTCACCTGCCGCGTCGCTGCCGTTGAAGCGGCATCCATGGCCACAACCGTTGCGGCGGACGCTTCAGTCCCATTCTCGTCAACGGAAATGTTGGCCTGGTGAACGACCTTGGCGATGAACAAAGGCTCCTGCGTCGTCATGCCGGAGAAGTCCGCCTTGTCCAGATCGAACGCCAGCGGCATCCCCATGGCCGACAGAACCGAGGAAAGGTCGGACTTTGTTTCGATCTTGAAGCGGGGGAGTGTCAGGGCAACCTCAGTGTTCTGGAGGGCTGCGGTGATCCGGCCGAAGCGAGCCGCGTCGAGGCCCTTCTCGAAAGCGGCGAGATCGTCGGGGAGGACGATAGTCATGGCGAGTGAACGGTTGGCGTAGGGCAACTCGATTGCTTGCCAGCCGGAGCCGGAGGCGTACGTTGCCTCGGACAGGCCGGCGCTCATTGTCGGGACGCTCACTTGTGAGCCATCGGGTTTCGTGAAGGGCGCGTCCTTGGTGCCGTCATTCTCGAAGGGCTCGAGCCACGGGGCCTTCAGGTAGATGGCGTTGGCCAGGACCAGCCGGGTGGTGTTGTCAAGGCTGTCGAGAATCTTCGGGATTCGCGCCTCGGTCTGGTCGTTGACCCAACTGTTGATCGCACTGCAGGCAGCCGTCGGGTTGGCCCGGAAATCGACCAGCCGAAGACCGGCCCCGTACCTGGCAGCCAGCGTGTCGAGGTACGCCTGCTGCCACTGCTCGCCGGCCTGGGCGAACGCGGCGTTGGCGATACGCAGGGCCAACTTCTGGTCCGCTTTTCCCGGGACCTGGAACGTGCCCGAGAGCCGGGCCAGAGCCTGATCCAGCGAGTTGATGCCGTTGCCGCCGCCTGAGCCCAGCGCTCCATGCAAGACCGTTTCCATCTGCGCGGCCGTGTCTCCGCGCGCTCCGGCCTGGGCCATGGAAAGCGCCAGGACAACGCTCGCAGGGGACATGACGCCGTTGCCGCCCGTGGCCAGGGTCTTGCCGTAGAAATCGAAACCGAAGGCGTCGATGGCTGCTGCCGCCTGGGTGGCGTCGCTCGACGATCCGACTACACGCGTTGCCTGTGAAGTAGCCAGTCCTCCTGCCGAGGCCTGGCCGGTGCAACCCCAAACGATGCTGCTCGCCAGCAGGATCGAACCGGCCGGGAGGACGCGGCTGCTCAACCTGAGCGCGGCTGCCAGGCGGGAAGCCCCAAAACTCGACATCTTGATCTCCCTCAGTCCCTTCGGATGCCTCAGGGCATCCCTTCGGTGGTAGTACGCCGCGCGACCCCGTTTGGTTCCTTCGCGGCCCGACTTTGGGCGGGGAATCTGCCGTCCGCCCACTCTCCGGGCCACTCAAATCCGTCCGTTGACTGGCCGCACCGTGGGTGTATGATCCTGCCAGCGGTGAAAAGCGGTGAGAAGTGGGTACCGGCGGCGGGAATTCCCCAGACACGGAGCCACCAGTGGGGAATCCGGCGAAAACGGAGAGAGCGGCCCATTCCGCTTTGGTGGGTAGGCAGGCGAGCGGCAGATGTTCATCGGTGAGTACAGGCATTCGGTAGACGCCAAGGGACGCGTTGCGATTCCGGCGCGTTTCCGCCTGCAACTCGATGAAGGCGCAGTCGTTGTCCGCTGGGTCGAGAAGTGCGCCGCGATATTCCCGCGCTCCGCCTTCGATGCCCTCGCGGCCAAGGTCACATCCCTGCCGCTCGGCAACGAGAACGCCAGAACCGTCACCCGCTTCCTTTTCTCCAGCGCCTTCGACGTCGAGCGTGACGGACAGGGCCGGATCGTTCTGCCCGCGGCAATCCGCAAGTGGGCGGATCTGGAGTCGGAAGCCGTGATCGTGGGGGTGGGGGACCACGTCGAGATATGGGCACCCGAGGCCTGGGAGGCCAAGTCACTTGATTCCGCCGATGCGCTGGCCAATGCGCTCGACGGCCTCGGTCTCTAGGTGGCCCTGATGAGCAAGACGAGCAAGATGGACCCGCTTGACGAGAAGCCCGGGGCCACGCGCCCTGCCGCCTCTCCCGAGGGGGGCGCCGAAGTGGAGCTAGGGCACCTGCCGGTGATGGCAGGCGAGGTCCTCGTGACTCTCGCCCCGCGTCCCGGCAGTCTCCAGATCGACGCCACCCTCGGTGGAGCCGGCCACGCCGAGCGGGTCCTCGAGGCTTCGTCGCCGGATGGACGGCTGCTCGGCCTGGATGCCGATCCCGCGGCCATCGCCCGGAGCGGCAAGCGCCTGGCTCGCTTTGGCGACCGCGTGGTCTTGCGCCAGGTCAACTTCCAGCACATGGCCGAGGTTGCGCCCGAGGCCGGTTTCGGTCAGGTGGATGGCCTGCTGCTCGATCTGGGACTGTCCAGCTTCCAGCTGGGAGATGTGGAGCGAGGCTTCGGGTTCCGAGCCGGCGGCCGGCTGGACATGCGCTTCGACACGAGTCGGGGCCAGTCCGCGGCGGATTTGCTGGCGACGATGGACCAGAAGGATCTGACTGCTCTCTTCGGCAAGTACGGCGAGGAGCCCTTCTCCGGGCGCATCGCCCGCCACATCGTGGAGTCTCGTCACCACTCTCCGGTGGAGACGGCCGAACAGTTGGCCTCGCTCGTCGAACGAGCGGTGCCTGCCCCCAAGGCCCGCCGAACTCATCCCGCCACGCGCGTCTTCCAGGCCCTGCGTATCGCGGTCAACGACGAGTTGGGCGCTCTGGAAGTGGGGCTCGCGGCCTCGCTCGTGCTCCTGCGGCCGGGCGGGCGGCTCGTGGTGTTGAGCTACCACTCGCTCGAGGATCGCATCGTCAAGCAATTCATCGCGGCCGAACAACGCGGTTGCATCTGCCCGCCCGAGGTTCCGGTCTGCGTCTGTGGCCGCAAGCCCCAGCTCCGCTCGCTCGGCAAGTCGCAAACCCCGAGCGAGGCCGAAGTCATTGCTAATCCGCGCTCTCGAAGCGCCCGTCTACGGGCGGCCGAACGTCTCGCCGCCTAGTTCGATTCAGGAAAGGAGGAACCGATGAGCAAGCCCCATCAGGCCAGCAGGCGCCGAACCTACGGGCGTCGCCAGCACGAAATCCAGGAGCGGATGGAGCGCCCCGTCGGCGCCCTCGGCTGGATCGATAAGGTTGACCTGCCCGAGCCCGGAGATCGAACTGGAGCCTCGGCGTACGCTCGCTCCACGGTCGCGGGCTGGAACACGTCGTGGGGCACCGACTGATGGCTGTCTACGAGGGTGCGCGTCCTCGCTCTGCTCTGTCTCCCCGACGGCGCCTGGAGGCCCCCCTCCTCCGCCCCCAGGCGCCGTCATCCACCCGCAGGCGACCGCGGGTGATTCTTCGTTCCAGGCGCCGACCGCGGTTCTTCGGAATTGCGATCGGCTTGATCGTCATTGCCTTCCTGCTGAGCTTCTTCTCGCTCGTGCAGACGGTCCGGATCTCCACATCCGGCTACGACATCGATCAGATGAATCAGGAGTTCGCCCAGCTGCAGAACCAGAAGCAGCAGGGTCTCTTGGACGTAAACAGGCTCGATCGAGAGTCGGCCATCCGCCGTGCGGCGATCGCGGACGGTCTCTCGCAGCTCCCGCCGTCCATCGTCATCCCGGCGCGCTGAGGAAACCGTAAAGATGTTCGGCCGGACCGATTCCCGAGGCCGCCTACTGCTCCTTCTCGCCGCAGTGGTGTTGCTGTCCGGCGGTATGACCGCGCGCCTGGCGTACTGGCAGGTCCAGCATCACGACCAGCTGACCGCCGGCCAGCCGGCCGGCCAGGCGACGACACAGCGAACCGTGCCCGCCCGCAGAGGGACGATCTACGACCGGACCGGCACGATCGTGCTGGCCCAAACCGTGGGCAGGTATCGCGTGGTTGCGGACCTGCACAACCTGTCGGACGCCGCCCGCAAGAGAGACGCGGATGCCCTGGTGGATTACCTGGCCCTGGACCCCGAGCCGGAAGCCGCCCTTCGCAAGGCCATGGCCGGCACGGGCTACTACGTGATCCTGGCCACGAACGTGGACGCCCAGACCGCCCAGGACATCTTGACCGCGCAGAAGAACGACGCCTTGCCGGAAGTGACCCTGGAGTCGACTCCGGTCCGGGTCTATCCGCAGGC
>DASVKT010000288.1:0-4979 GCA_036385235.1 Candidatus Limnocylindrales bacterium
CCCGGGCGATACCGGCCCCGGGCGATAGGGCGGCCCCGGGCGATAGGGCGGCCCCGGGCGATAGGGCGGCCCCGGGCGATACCGGCCCCGGGCGATAGGGCGGCCCCGGGCGATAGGGCGGCCCCGGGCGATAGGGCGGCCCCGGGCGATACCAGCCCGCCCGGGCCGAGAGGGACTGCCACGGATTCGATCATCGAGTCCGCGCGACGACGGCCACAGCTATTGAGGCGCGAGCTGGCAGGGACCAGCCAGCCGCCATCGAGATCCTCGCCCGGGACATCTAGCCCAACTCCCCTGCCACGGGAGTTGGGCCACGTACGGTCGGTGTGCGCTGCTCACCGTGGAAGGCACTGAGCGTGGAATCTGGGCAAAATGCTTCTTCCTTTGCTCAGATTTCGCCAAGCGGCCCGGATATCCGACCCAACTCCCACTCCAGGGAAGTTAGTCCAGATAGCGGCCTTCCGGCGGCGTTGCGGCCTTCCGGCGGCGTTGCGGCCTTCCGGCCGTTCGGACGCCGTGGGCCTTCGAGACCGGATCGGGCCGCTGCCGCATCGATAGCACCTGCGCAGCGGCTAGACGGAACTCGCGGCTCGATGTCGGCTCGATGTCGGCTCGATGTCGGCTCGCTCGCCGTGTCGCTCTGCCCCATCCCCGCCCAACGTGGTACGGTGGCGACGATGCCCTCCAGCGCGCTCACTCCCGCCATCAAGGATGAGATCGCCAGGCTCGGAAGCGCCGATATCATGGTCGGAATTCCGAGCTATCGGAACGTGGCCACGATCGGCCACGTTGTGCGAGCGGCGCAAGCGGGCCTGGTCCAGTACTTCCCGGATCTCCGGCCAATCCTCGTGAACGCAGACGCGGGCTCGCCGGACGGCACTCAGCGCGTCGTCGTCGAGACGGAGCCGCCCGGCTACGTCGAGCAGATCCTCCTCGTCCATCCCACCAACCGCCTCCAGCGCGTCAGCCTCACCTATCCGGAAGTGGACGGCATCGGCGGCAAAGGCGCCGCCCTCAAGACGCTCTTCGAGATGGCTGCGGCGCTGCAGGTCGAGGCTCTGGTTGTGGTCGACTCGGACCTGCGGTCGATCGTGCCCGAGTGGATCGAGTTGCTGGCCGGTCCGATCGTGAAGGGCGGCTACGACTTCGTGACCCCGCTCTACAACCGCTACAAATACGACGGCACCATCACCAACACCGTCACCTACCCCGTGACGCGGGCGCTCTACGGGCTCCGCATCCGCCAGCCCATCGGCGGCGACTTCGGCGTCAGCGGGGATCTGATCCGCCATTACCTCGCCCAGGACAACTGGACAGAAGACGTTTCCCGCTTCGGCATCGACATCTGGATGACCACCACCGCCCTCACCGGCGGATTTGCCGTCTGCGAGACGCGGCTGGGCGCCAAGATCCACGATCCCAAGGACCCGGGCTCGGATCTGGGCCCGATGTTCCGCCAGGTCGTGGGCACGCTGATCACAATGGCCCGAGACAACGCCGATCGCTGGCTGACCATCACGGGCAGCCACGAGGTCCCGGCTTACGGCTTCGAGCGCTACGCGGAGCCGGTTCCGCTTGAAGTCAACACCCTGCGCCTCCTTTCCCAATTCCACGCCGGCTCGCTGACGCTGGCGGACACGTGGAAGCAGATGCTCCGACCGGACAACTTCGAGAGCGTCATGGCCCTGGCCAAGGACGCCGGCGCGATGGCCGAAAACGCCGCGAACCGCCTGGGTCTCGACGCCGAATCGGGCGAGGGCTCGGCCGGACACGGCGGTCGTCCCTCCACGGACGATCTTTCCGACGCGGTCGCGGACTTCCAATTCCCGGACGACCTCTGGGCGAGGATCTTCTACGACCTCATGGTTTCGGCGAGCTTCGGCGAGCTGCCGACCGAGCGGCTGGTTGCGGCCCTGGTGCCTATCTACTTCGGTCGAGTCGGTCGGTTCATCATCGAGAATCGGCGCCTGACCGGCGCCCAGGCCGAGGAGCGGGTCGAGCGCCAGGCCCGCGAGTTCGAGCTTCTCAAGCCGTATCTCGTGGAGCAGTGGCGCGCCGCTGCCGGCACCGCCGCCAGGACCGCGGCCGCGAGCGCCGCCTCAGCGAGCGCCGCCAGGACCGCCGCGGGCCCCGAGGTCGGCCGATGACGCGCGAACCGCTCCCGACTCGGATCCTGATTCCCGTCGCCAACCCGCTCACCGCCAAGGAACTCGTGCGGATCGGGGCGTCCCTGATGGACCGCAAGAACGGCAGCCTCACCGTCCTCGGGATCGTGGAGGTCCCGGAGGGTACGCCGCTCTCCGAGGGTGCAACTCGGGCCCGGCAGGCTCGGCGGCTCTTACAGCGGGTCCTCGACTATGCGCCCGAAGGCGTCACGATCCACCCCATCGTCCGCATCGGGCGGCGCGCGGCGGAGGGCGTCGTGGAGGCGGCCAAGGAACTCGACGCGGACCTGATCGTCTTCGGCTGGGGCGGCAAGCCTTCCACGGCCAAGCCCGGCGCTCATCAGGCGGTGTTCAGTTCCACGATCGATGAAGTCGTGCGCGACTCGCCCTGCGACATCGCCGTGGTCAAACAGGGAGGCTCCGCGGACGTCGGCCGCATCCTGGTCCCGATCAGAGGCGGCCCACACGCGGCCCTGGCACTCCGATTCGCGGACGCGCTGGCTCACCACAGCGACGCCCAGATCCGAGTCCTGCATCTGGTTCCGCCCGGGATCACCGCCACGATCCGAAGCCGAGCCGAGCGAGCGCTGGCCCATTTCATAGAACAGCACGCCGAAGGCGACATCGAGAAGGTCGTCTTCGAGGCGGCCAACGTGCGAAGCGCCATCCTCACCGAGGCCGAGGGCTGTGACGTCCTGATCATGGGCGCCTCCGCCAGACCGCCCGCCAACGAGGGCCAGGCCTTCCTGTTCGGGGTCCTGCCGGAGGCCGTCGCGCTGACCTCGGCAAAGACGGTCATCGTCGTCAAAACCGGCGAGCCGATCGGCAAGGCCACGTTCGAACGATTGGAGACTCTCGCCGAGACTCTCGCGGCGGCCGAACTGGCAGCCAACGAGTCGCGGGCTGTGCCAAAGCGCGTGGAGCGCTGGTTCGGCGAATCCAACTTCCACCATCGCGAGTTCGGCGACCTGGAGCGACTCGTCCATCTCAAGGAACAGGCGGGCCTCTCCGTCAGCCTCGTCCTGCCCACCCTGAACGAGGCCGAAACGATCGGGGCGATCGTGCGCCTGGCCCGCCGGGACCTGATGGAGCGCCATCATCTCATCGATGAGTTGCTCGTCATGGACTCCAATTCGGTCGACGAAACCCGCAACATCGCCGAGGCCGAAGGTGCGCGCGTCGCCATCCACCAGCATGTACTGACGCAGTACGGCAGCTTCGCCGGCAAGGGCGAGGCGCTCTGGAAGAGTCTGTACGAGACGAGTGGCGACATCGTCGTCTGGGCGGACTCGGACGTGCGGAATTGGCATCCGCGCATGGCCTACGGCACGATCGGGCCGATGATCGCCGAGGAGCGGATCCAGTACGTCAAGGGCTACTACCGTCGCCCGATCGTGGAAGGCGGCGTTCTCAAGGAGGGCGGCGGCGGGCGCGTGACAGAGCTGGTGGCTCGGCCGCTGATCAACCTCTTCTATCCGGAATTGTCCGGACTGATTCAGCCGCTCGCGGGCGAGTACGCCGGACGGCGCAGCCTACTGGAGGCGATCCCGTTCTTCACGAGCTATGCGGTTGAGATCGGGCATTTGATCGATGTTGCCGATCGTGTCGGCCTAGAAGGCCTGGGGCAGGTGGACCTGGAGCGCCGGATCCACCGGAACCAGGAACTCGAGGGGCTCTCACGAATGAGCTTCGTCATCATCCAGGCCGTGATGAAGCGCATGGAAGAGCGACGCAAGACACGGCTCTTCGCAGAGCAGGGCTCCACCATGAAGCTGCCGCGATCCGGCCAGGGCAAACTCAGCCTGGAAGTCATCGAGCTGGCAGACCACGAGCGGCCGCCGATGATCACCATTCCTGAGTACGTGGAGAAGCGGCGCGGTGCGGCCGGTGCGGCCGGTGCGGCCGGTGCGGCCGGTGCGGCCGGTGCGGCAGCCGGCGCAGAGCCGCGGCCGGTCGGCGCGGCAACCGGTGCGGCCGGCGCGGCAAGTGGCGCGGCCGAACCGACCATCACATCGGAGGCACTCTCGTGAGCGACCATCGCCGAGACAGACTGCGCGTGGTGCTTGCCCCGGATTCATTCAAGGGGTCGCTTTCGTCCGTGGAAGTGACGCGCGCCCTGGCCGAGGGCTGGTCCCGCGCCCGCCCCGGTGACGACCTCATCCTGGCGCCACTCGCCGACGGCGGTGAGGGCACACTGGCGGCCATCGCCGAAGCGGGCGGCTGGGAGTGGCGTGAGTGCCCGGCCCACGACCCTCTGGGTCGGCCGCTTACTGCCAGATGGCTAATTTCCTCGGACGGGGAACGGGCGGCCGTGGAACTGGCAGAGGCTTCGGGGCTTTCGCGCCTGCCGGAGGGCGAGCCGCGCAGCCCGCTCGCAGCCACCACAGAGGGCACCGGCGAAGTCCTGCGGGCCGTTCTGGACGCGGGCGTTCGCCACGTGCTCATGGGCGTCGGTGGCAGCGCCACAACGGACGGGGGCTCCGGGCTGCTCCACCGGCTGGGGGCCTGGTTCAGCTGCGGATCGACCGACAGGCTACCGGGCCCGTACCCTGATCTTTCGACGGTTGATCTGGCCTCACTGGATCCACGCATCGGCGAACTCAAGATGCGCATCGCCTGCGACGTAACCAACCCACTGCTGGGCGAGTTCGGCGCAGCCGCGACCTATGCGCCCCAGAAAGGCGCCTGGCCGGAGGACATCGAGGCCCTGGAGGCCTGGCTGACGCACTACGCGGATCTGCTCGAACGCTCCGCAGGGACGCAAGCCCGAAACACGCCGGGTGCCGGCGCCGCGGGCGGAACCAGCTTTGGGCT
>DASVKT010000289.1:0-3892 GCA_036385235.1 Candidatus Limnocylindrales bacterium
AGTTGGACTGGCCGGTGCAGGGAACGAGGAGATTCATTCGCGAGGCCGTTGCACCAGGGGGCCAAGTCGCGGAAGCGACCGGGACGGCCGTCGGCGTCGCCTTCGTCGTGGCGCTGGCGGTTGCGCTGGCGGTTGCGCTGGGCTTGACCGAGGGCGTGGCGGTGGGCGTGAGGGTGACCCGCGGAGTCGGGCTGGGCGTCGCCACGGCAATGGTGGCCGACGCGGACGGCGACGTAACGACGATATGAACGGGAGTGGGGCCCGCGCCGCCGCCGAGCGGGGGCAAGTTCAGCAGGGCCGAGGTCAGGAGTAGCAGTGACAGGACCACGAGCGCGACGCCGGCGATGGTCCAGAGCGGCACTTCCCTCGTACGCTTCTCCCGCGGATCCGGCTGGGCCTGATTCTCGTTGGCCAGGAGCGTGCCGCGGACGTATCGCGGGCAGCTGACATGAACCCGCTGCAAACAAACCAGCTCCTGCTGGCGCAGGGAGAGCGGCAGCGGATCGCCGAATGCGGCGCAGCGATGCGTAGGCACCGCGGTCCGCTGGGCTTCGGCAAGACGGCCGTCCGGACCGACACTCCGAAGGAAGTGGCAGCGCGTAGGTCCCGCACCGGCCGGACCCGGCTCGGACCAAGCGCGGAAGCGAGGACTGAGGTCTATCGCATCCGATGGCGTAGCGGCCGGCATCGGAGGGCGGGAAGCCTGGGCGAAGGGCTGGCTCGGTGCCGCGGAGGGAGAACTCGGCGGGGCAACAGGCGAGCCGGGAGGCGTAGATGGCTGGTCCGCGGGCGCGGAACCACCAATCAGATCGCCGGGAGAAGCGACGCCGTCGAGCGGTCGCTCCTCATCCGTGGGATCGAAGCCCCGCGCCATGCGCGAACGTCCGAGCCTGATCTGCTCCTCGTCGGGCGGGTTGCGATCCCCTCGCCCATCTTGACCGTTGGAGCCTCCGCCTGACTGCACGACCTCTCTGAACCTCCACTTTTCCGAAGATGACGGCCGGATCGCTGACGCGGCGCAGTCTAGTACCTTTCGATGGTTGCCGTCCCCTCAATCACGATGCTAGCCTCCCGGGCTTCGGAGGTCAAAGTCGTTCGATGGCTCTGCCCCAGCGCGCAACCGACCTTTCGTCGGCCGCTTCACCCTCGGATGTGCAGCGAACGAGACGCCGCACGTTCCGGCGGCTGAGCCGAAACTCGTCCGGCGCCGAGAAATCCTACGAGGTCAGCTGCCTGTATCCGAACCGCAGTATGCCCCTCCCGATCGGCGATCTGGACACGAGTCTGGACCTCTGCGCGACATGCACCGCCGGGAACATTTTCCGCTCGGATGAAGACTGAAGCCGAAAGCCGAGACTGACAGGAAAGCGGCGAGCCGGCCTGTAAGCCGAGTTCTGTACCACGGCCGAAGCCGTAGCGACGATCATCCATCTCTGGCCGGCGGTTACCCGACGGCTCAAGCGGCCGACCCGAGGACTGGGCAGCGCGACCTCTTCCGTTCTGAACGCCCGGTTTCCCGAACGCCCGAACCACGTCCTCCTATTTGGCCTTGCTCCGAGCAGAGTTTGCCGCGTTTCACTCCCCAATCGAGCAAGCTCGACCGGGGCTCGTCTCTGTGGCACTGGTCCTCGCCTCGCGGCGGACGGGCGTTACCCGCTACCCTGCGCTGAGGAGCTCGGACTTTCCTCGAGGCCACAACCCGAAGGCGTGGTCTCGCGATCATCCAGCCGACTCGCCGAGGCGGGATTGTAGTCGAAGTGACCCAGATGACCAACCGGTCCAACTTGTTGATCCGCCGAGCCACTCCTGCCGATGCCCGCGCCATCGCCGAGATCGGGGTCCGCAGCTGGCAGGCGGCGTACCGGGGGATCCTCCCCGCGGGGTTCCTGGCCGGGCTTTCAATCACGGCCCGAGAGATCGCCTGGGAGTCCATGCTCGATGCGGACGAGGCGGATGAGGCTGACGACGCCCCGTGCTGGATGGCGGAACGCAACGGAGCCGCGATTGGGTATCTGGCGAGTGGTCCGCCACGGGACGATGACGTGCCACTCCCCGCGGCGGAGGTATACGCCATCTACGTTTCCCCGGACGCGTGGCGGTCCGGCGCCGGTAGAGCGCTCATCATGACCGCTGTGGCGCACTGGCAGGCTCTCGGCATCGAGACGATGGCGCTCTGGGCCCTGGAGGCGAACACGGCCGGTCGGGCCTTCTATGAGGCTCTAGGATGGCGCACCGACGGCACCCGGCAGCAGATCGACCTCGGCGGGTTCAAGGCGCCCGAGATTCGCTATCGCTATGGCCCTACGCAGAGGCAAGGCACGAATCGCCCGTAGTTCCGGGACGCCGAGCATACCCCGCAGGCACTACCATGCCGCTCGAACCGGTCCTAACACCTGGAGGCGGCACATGGGCTCCAAACACAACGGCGACGGCGCGTTTCGGGACCTACTGCGAATCAAGCCGGGGCAGGAGCTAGATCTTGCGGCCTACGACTGCGGCCAGACGCTCGGCCACAAGAAGGACGATGCCGAGCCTTCGCTTGCCGCCAACCTGGCCCGCCTCGCCGACCTCCAGGAGCGCCTCTACGCCGAGGACAAGCACCCGGTCCTGATCGTTCTGCAAGGCATCGACGCCGCCGGCAAGGACGGCACGATCGCGGTCATCGCCGGCGCCTTCAACCCGCAGGGCACCACGGTCACCTCGTTCAAGGTCCCCACGCCCGCGGAGGCCGCCCACGACTTCCTGTGGCGAGTTCACGCGGCTGTCCCCGGCAAGCGCGAGATCGGCATGTTCAACCGCAGCCACTACGAGCAAGTGCTGATCGTCCGCGTCCACAACCTGGAACCGGAGAACGTGTGGCGCCGCCACTACGGCGAGATCCGCGACTGGGAGAAGATGCTCACGGACTCGGGCGTGACCATCCTCAAGTTCTTCCTGATGATCGACAAGGACACGCAGCGGCAGCGATTCCAGGACCGCATCGACGACCCCACCAAGCGCTGGAAGTTCTCCTCGGCGGACCTGGCCGAGCGCAAGCTCTGGGGCGACTACACCGCGGCGTTCCAAGAGATGCTCACCGAGACGAGCACGAACTACGCGCCCTGGTACCTGATCCCCGCCAACCACAACTGGCTCCGCAACCTCGCCGTGAGCGAGATCGTCGCTGACGCCCTGGACGAGCTGAGCCCGCAGTATCCCGAGCCGGAAGGCGGGATCGAGGGGCTGAAGATCGAGTAGGACGCCGAGCGGCGCCCCGGCGGGCTCGCTGGCTCCGCTCCCCTACTTCGGCCGAACCACCACCACGCGGGGCCCGCCGGCCAGAGCTCGGTCGATGGCCTCGTTGCAGAGCGCGTCGGCCTGTTTGTTCTGAGCCCGCGGAACGTGTGTGGCGCTCCAGCGCGCGAAGCGCGAAAGGTGGCCCTTAGCTTCGGCGTGGAGCGGGATCAGCTTGGCGTCCTTGACCCGCCAGCGGCCGTGGAGCTGTTCCACGATCAACTTGCTGTCCAGGAGCATTTCCACTTCACGGGCGCCCAGCTCGAGTGCCAGGGCAAGGCCTCGGACCACGGCGATGTACTCCGCGACATTGTTCGTCTGGACGCCGAGATACTCCGAAATGGAGGCGATCGGGGCCGCATCCGGCCGGCGCGAGGCCGGACCAGCGGCTTCGATCAGAGCTGCGCCGCTGGACGCCGGACCCGGGTTGCCCCGAGCCGCACCGTCGGTGCGAAGGATCAGCTTGAGGCCGGGCGAACCACCCGGGTTCGCCGAGGCACCGGGGCCCGCCGAGGCACTTGGGCCCGCCGGCCGGGCCGGCTCAGCTGGAGTCGGTGTCCGCGCCGCCCGCGCAGACGAAGGCGCCGCGACGGCCGGCTCGGCCGGCCGTCGCGGGTGC
>DASVKT010000290.1:0-5869 GCA_036385235.1 Candidatus Limnocylindrales bacterium
CGTCCTTGGGTTCTTTCTCGGTCACTTTGTTCCTTGCTCCTCATTGCGAAGCTGTGTTCGAACGTGCCAGGTTCTCTGCACGGCGGTGATGCTGGCCGTGACGGTGATGATGCCGAGCGCAATGGACAGCCAGAGCTGACCGCGCGCGCCCGAGACCAGGCCGCCGTCTAGGCCTGCCAGGACAAGGCCGATGGTCAGGAGCACGAGCCGCTCGGCGCGGGGCGCGATGCCCACTTCGCCGTGCAGCTTGAGGCTCTCGGCCTTGGCCCGGGTGTAGCTGACCTGGAAGCTGGATACGGCCGCGGTAGCGGCCAGGACCGCTCCCACGACAAAGCCGGCAGCCGAAGCCCCGGCGACGATCCCGATGTAGACGACTCCCTCACCCCAGCGGTCCAGGGTGGAGTCGAGGAATGCGCCGAACCGGGTGACGCGGTTCTGGGCGCGGGCGAGGCCGCCGTCGAGCATGTCGAAGGAGCCGCCGAAGATGACGAGGGCCGCAGCCGCGAGCCAGAACTGGGCGCCGGCCGCAGCGGCTGCGACGCCGCTGATCAGGAAGCCGATGACGGTGAGGGCGTTCGGCGTCAGGCCGACCTTGCCCATCGCCAGGGCGATCGGGGTGACTGCTCCGCGGATGCGGGCGCGTGTGTTCTGGGAAACGAAGGACTGGTCGCCCACGGTCAATGCGCCTCGATGTGGCGCGCGGCGGGCACTGCCGGGGCAACCGGAGCCGGGCTCAGGCCCAGCAGAATTCGCTGGCGCTCTGCGACTTCGGCGAAGACGTTGGGTCGAAGCTGGCAGAAGACCTCGCGGCCCGACCGCTTGGTTTCGACTACGCCGGCGGCCTTGAGGCGGCCGATGTGCCAGGAGACGAGCGGCTGGCTGAGGCCGACCGTTTCGATCAACTCGCCGACCGTGGCCGGACCCTCTGCCAGGCGCTTGACCATGCGCAGGCGGTTCACGTCTGCGAGGGCCTTGTGGAACACGCGAAGCTCGCGCAGATCGTCCGGCTGATCGACGATCGTGGCGACGGTGCTCCGAATGTGCGCTGGAGAAGGCAAGATGAGCGGCCTCTTTGGCTTTTGTTGCTGGTGTCGCGGGCCCGCGCCTTGCGGTCCTGCACGTCTTTGTCGAGGCCGGGAACGCCCCGAACAAACGAGCCTTTATATAAAGGCTCGTTGATGCTAGGCGGCGAAGGGGGTCATGTCAAGACATCGCGGTGTTGAAGGTTCGCTTTGGCGATGGGCTCTGCCCGGGGCGATCCGCGCTCAACCGCAGTAGAACGTGCCCTTGACCGGGAACCCGCCGGTGGTTCCGTTGCTGACGTCGTTGCCGGAGAACGTGCCGGAGCCGTCGGTGTTGAAGACGACCGTAGCGTCGGCGCCAAGCCCGAAGGGGCTGCCCGACACACTGCCGCTGCCTCGAACCGGCGGCCCCTGGTCGGTGGGCCCGGGTGTTGCGGGCGCCGGCGTGGCGCCTCCGGCACGGTAGCCGATCACGGCCACGTAGTCGCCGGCACCGTCCTGCCAGTCGCCGAATCGGGCGTCGATGCCGTCCGCGCCACGGTCGAAGCAGCTCCCGCCGGAGATCTGGGTGGTGAGGCCGTTCATGGTCACTGTGGCCCAGCCGTTGCCGCACCAATGGTCACAGGCCGCCGGAGTGGCGGACGCTGTGGTCGTGGCGCCGCCCCCGGCGGCGATGGTAGCCATCACGGGCAGCATGAGCGCGGCGACGATTATCAGCGCGACGGCCGTGTTCCGGGTCTGGCGGTTCCGCGGCGGTCTATTCGGGTTGTCGATAACTCGCTTGCGCCGCGCCGGCATAAACGACCTCCTGAACGCCTCGACTCGGTTGGAGGCGTTCAGGAATAGTAGACCCAGGCGCTCAGGGTGGTTTGAAGGCGCCTTCCGGCGTGGCACACGTCGGCTGCTCGCTACACTGGCCGACATGCGCAAACGCGACTCGTACCTGCTATTGCTCGTTCTCGGCATCGGCGTCTTCCTAGCCGGCCTGGAGCTCATGGTTACCGCAGTTGCGCTGCCGCAGATCCTGTCTTCGGTGGCGGACTGGACGGACCTGCGCAAGGCCTCGTGGATCATCAACGGCTATCTGCTCGTCTACGTCGTTACGATGCCGCTGGCCGGCCGCCTGACGGACCTGTGGGGCGCACGGCGGCTCTTCCTGGCAGCGCTGACGATCTTCACCCTGGGCTCGCTGGCGGCCGGGCTGGCCCAGACTCTGGACCAGCTGATTGCCGCACGGTTGATCCAGGCCATGGGCGGTGGGGCGATCATCCCTGTAGCCACGGCTGCGGCCTCGCATCTGTTCGAAGGGCGAGCCAGGCCGCGAGCGCTGGGGATTATCGGGGCGCTGACGTTCCTGGGCATGGCTGCCGGGCCCTTCGTGGGCGCCGCGGTGCTGGAAACGGTCCACCCGGAGACGGCCCTGGCGAGCATGGGCTTCACCACCGGGCCGCTGGTCTCGGCGTTCGCTCCCCCCTGGCGATGGGTCTTCTTCGTGAACGTCCCGATCGGGATCTGCGCCCTGGCCATCGCCTGGGCCGCCAGCGCGGACTGGGATACGCGCCGCCAGCCCGCCGGGCTCGATCTGGTGGGCGCTGGACTGTTCACCGCGGCGCTGGCGATGATTCTTTCGGGCGTCACGCTGATCGGTAACGCGGACGAGGTCTTCGGCGTGCCGACCGAGGTGGCCGTGGGCGGGCTGATCGGCGGCGGCTTGCTTTTCGGTGTGCTGGCCGTCTGGCACGGCCTGCGCCGGAAGCACCCGTTCCTGGATCCACGGCTGTTTGCGGATCGGGTCTTTTCGTCCGCGGCGCTGATCTCGCTGCTCACCGGCTACGGCATGGCTACCGCGATCGTGGGCGGGGCGGTCTTCGTGGACCGCGTGCTCTACGGCGGCCCGGATCAGCAGCGCGTGGTGCTGGGGGCGATCGCCGGCTCGATGGCGGTGGGGGCGCTGGCATCGGGCTTCCTGGCCCGAATCATCTCGCTGCGTCTACTGACGCTCGTGGGGCTTGCGCTCAGCGTGGCCGGCCTGGCCTGGATGTCCACTTGGACCCCGAGCGCGTCGGTGAACGCCTTCGCGGCGTCCGGGGCGGTCTTCGGTCTCGGGTTCGGGTTGACGGTCACGCCGCGATCGACCGCGGCTGTTGAGGCTGCCGGGCGAGCGGCGTACGGTGCGGCGTCGGCGACGGTCACCGTCGCCCGAATGATCGGCATGGCCATCGGCATGGCGGCCCTCACGGCCTACGGTTCCACAACGATCACTAACATCTCCAACGAGATCTACGGCGCGGGCGACGCCTACAAGCAGTACATTCCCGCCTATCTGCGGGACCGGCCGATCCACGACGGGCTGGTGGCTCAGGCGCTGGAGCAATGGGCGGCGAGCAAGGGCGCCTCGATCCTGGTCTCGATCTTCCTGGTGGCGGCCGTTGTCACGCTGGTTGCCGTGCTGCCGGCTCTCCTGATTCGCGTTCGTCCCGGCGCCGGCGGATCAAGTCCAGACAGCAGCGCCGGAGAGGCCGAGCATGGCGAAATTGCCTTCTGAAGTGACGCCGGAAGCGGCCAAGCCGAGCGACGCGGCGCCCAGCCCGTCCGAGCCGGGGCAGGCGGCGCCCGAAACCGCAGTCTCGGGCGGGATCGTCCGGCTGGCAGTTCTCGACGGCGGTATCTGCCATCAGTCGGAAGGTGAAGTCGCGCTGGCCGAACTCCCCAAGGCCCTGAGCCGCCGCTCGGCGAAGATCTGGGTCGATGTGACAGGCGCAGGTTCGGAGTTGAAGGGCCGCGTGGCCGGCATTCTCAAACTCCACCCGCTGCTCGTGGAGGATATCGCGGAACGCGATCAGCGGGCCAAGCTCGAGCCGGTGGGCGACGTGCTCCACGTGGTGATGTTCTCGCTGGGCTTCGACAGCGGCGATATCTTCGAGCGCGAGCTGGACTTCGTGCTGGGTGAGCGGTTCCTGCTGAGCAACCACAGCACATGGTGGGATCCGTTTGCCACCCGCCACCTGCGCCTGGGAGTGAAATACGTGCTGGCCAGAGGTCCGGGCTATCTCATGTGGGCCCTAGCCGACGATGTCATCGACAACTATTTCCCGATCCTGGATCAGCTCGGCGACGAGATCGATGACCTGGAGGATCAGGTCGTGGCCCGCGCCGATCAGTCGGTGCTGGAGCGCCTGTTCGACCTCAAGCGCCAGCTCATCCAGGTCCGGCGGGTCACTTCACCGCAGCGCGAGATGTTCAACGCCCTGTCCAGCCGCGAAGACAAGTTCATCTCGGTGGAGGACCGCCTCTACTACCGCGACGCTTACGACCACCTTATCCGCCTGACCGATGAACTCGACACCTATCGCGAACTTGCCTCGGCCACGTTGGAGGCGTACCTCTCCACGGTGAACAACAACCTGTCGCTGATCATGAAGCGGCTGACCGGCGTGACCGTAGTCGTGGCCGGTGTTGGGGCCATCGGCGGGATCTTCGGCATGAGCGAGGCTCAGGCGGCGTTCCGGTTCGACGAGGGCCCGGGCTTCTGGATCGTGGCGTTTTCCAGCCTGGTTCTGGCCGGAATCGCGGCCGCGATCCTGCGCAAGATCGACTGGATCTAGCGGGCGTCTCCGTTCAGGCGGGTCGGCACGCGCCGTCGCCGGCGTGCTTGCAGATCGGGGCGTCCGGGCAGACGTTGCCGGTTCCGGTTGGGTGGGCGTCGGCCGGGCTGGCCGCGAGGACTCCGATCGGCTGGGCAACGACGTACATCCTCCCGGGTGTGCCGGAGGCGCCTTCGGACGTTTGCAGCCAGAGCTGGTCCGTCGTGGCGGCGGATGCCCGGTCGATCAGCGAAGAGTCGGAGATGTGGGGGATAACCTCGGTCACCTGGTAGACGTGATCCTGGTTGTCCGCCGTGTAGACCTCGACCCAGAGACCCATCAACGAGGCGATGTTGTTCTTTCTGACCGCGTCGAGGAGCGGGAAGAACATGCCGGTCCGAGCGTGGGCGTAGAGGAACGTTGCCCTGGGCAGGCCTGGATAGGCAAGCGGTTTGGTGGGGTCGATGACCATGTACTCGGCCACGTTGCAGAGGACGAATTCTTCGTTGGGCGGCGATGTCACGACCGGCAGGTCTATGGGCGGGACGATGGCCCGGATCCTGATCCGCGTGGCGATGGCCGCCGGGCCGCCGCTGCCACTGGCCGATGGGGCAATGGAGACGTGGCCCGGGAAGGTGGCGAGAGAAATGGCCGTGGGTGCCGGAGTTGGGCTGGAGCTGGGGCCGGCCGGGGTCGGCTGGAGATAGTAGAAGAGGCCGGCAACCACGAGGAAGACACCCGCGCCGGCGATTAGGGCCGGCACAAGCTCGAGCAGGTCGCCACCGAGGCGCCCGAGTGGACGCAAGGCGGCTCGATGCAGGATTACCGAGAGCGATCGAAGGCGTCGCATTGCCACCGATGCTAGCAGGCCGGACCTCGCTCCGCCTCGGGGGGAGCCCTCAAAGTGAGGTTGGGGCAGCCTCGCGCGACCGGGTGGGCCTCGTGCCTGTGGCGCAAGAAGCCGAGCCTTGGTAACCTCAGAGCATGGTTGGTCGAATTCATCTGCTCGTTGGGGCCCTTGCCGGCGTGGCGACGGCCCTCGTGATCGCCCTGACGGTCATCGTGGTCTGGCCCGGCACAAGCTCCGTGGTTCCGCCGAAGCCGACGGCCGTCATCCTTCCCGCCGAGACGCCGACGTCGCTGCCGGTGATCACGCCCACTCCGACGGCGAACTCCGTCGCGGCGCCTTCGCACTCAATTCAGCCCTTTGGTGATCAGTAGTCTCTGATCCCGGCTGAATAGGAGTCCCTGGGTTCTGGTGGT
>DASVKT010000291.1:0-2678 GCA_036385235.1 Candidatus Limnocylindrales bacterium
GGCGCCGCGGAAAACGTTCTCATCAACCTTTCCTCGACCGGTGACGAGGACTACTCGGAAAAGATGCGCCAGAACGTGGACGCGGCCTTGCATGAGATTGCCGCCGTCGCGGCCAGAACTCGCGAGATCGTCCTGTCGGGGCAGGCCCAAGACCCGGAGGAGGCGTGAGCGAGCCGCGGCTTCTCGCCGGCGGCCCTATCGCAGCGGAAATCAGGGCCGGGCTCGCTACGGACTTCGCCGCCTTCAAAGTGAAGTGGGGCTACGCGCCGACACTCGCCATCGTCCTGGTCGGTGCTGACGCGCCGTCGGCGGTGTATCTGCAGCAGATCCTTCGGACGTGCCAGAAGGTCGGTGTGCAGGGGCGGCTCCTGGAAATCGGATCGCACGCGCAGCCGGATGACGTCTGCAACGAGATCGAGCGGCTGAACGCGGATCCGGCCGTGGCCGGCATCATCGTCCAGATGCCGCTCCCGCCGCACATCCCGCTGCGCACCGTCATCGATGCCATAGACCCGGGCAAGGACATCGATGGCATCCATCCCCGTAACGCCGGTCTTCTCTCGCTCGGGTACGACGGATTCCTTCCGGCCACGGCCCAAGCTTCGGTCGAGATCCTCAAGCGCTCCGGCATCGAGATCGCGGGCAAGCGAGTTGTGGTGATCGGCCGCTCCAACGTAGTCGGCAAGCCGGCCGCGCTCCTGCTGATGCGCGAGCACGGCACGGTTTCAGTCCTCCACAGCAGGACCAAGGACCTGGCCCGTCACACCCGCGACGCGGAGATCCTCGTGGTGGCGGCCGGCAAGCCCGGCCTGGTCACGGGCGAGATGCTTTCCCCTGGCGTTGTGGTTGTGGACGTGGGCATCAACGTTGTGGATGACGGCGAAGGCGGCGAGAAGCTGGTCGGTGATGTGGACTTTGCGTCCGCCTCGGCCGTCGCGGGCGCCATCACGCCCGTGCCCGGCGGAGTCGGCCCCTTGACCAACGCGCTGCTGCTGAGCCACTTGCTGCAGGCGGCCACCGCGCAGGCTCAGTCTCAGGCGGATGCGGCCAAATGAGCGGCTCCGCCCCGAAGCCGAACCCAATGCCCAGCAGCCCAAAGGCTGCTCTATGAGCGGCTCCGCACCCAAGCCCAACCCCATGCCCAGCAGCCCAAAGGCTGCTCTATGAGCGGCGGGAAGATGGCAAGCAGCCTCGACATCGCCCGCAGCGTCACCCCGCGGCCGATCATGGAGCTTGCCCGCGAACTCGGCCTCCACGACGACGAAGTGGAGCAGTACGGGCCGTACAAGGCCAAGGTGACCATCGCCGGCATTGAGCGCCTCGAGGCGGAGGCCGCCGCGAAGGGCAAGCGCGGCAAGTACGTCGTGGTCACGGCCATCACGCCCACGCCGCTCGGCGAGGGCAAGACCACCACCAACATCGGCCTCGTGCAGGGGCTCAACCGGATCGGGCGCAAGGGGGCGGTGTGCATCCGCCAGCCGAGCCTCGGCCCGGTTTTCGGCATCAAGGGCGGGGCCGCGGGCGGCGGTTACAGCCAGGTGATCCCGATGGAGGACTTCAACCTCCACCTCACCGGCGACAACCACGCGGTCGGGGCGGCGCACAATCTCCTGGCCGCCTTTGTCGACAATTCGTTGACGCATGGCAACCCGCACGGCATCGATCCGCTCGGCGTCCTCTGGCCGCGCGTCGTGGACATCTCGGACCGCGCCATCCGCAAGGTGATCATCGGCCTGGGCGGCCGCGAGAACGGCTACCCGCGCGAGACCGAGTGGGAAATCACCGTCGCTTCGGAAGTGATGGCGATTCTGGCGCTGACGTCGGACATCCACGATCTCCGCAAGCGCCTTGGCCGGACGGTGGTCGCCACCACATTCGACGGCCGCCGCATCACCGCCGACGACCTCAAGTGCGCAGGCTCGATGACGGTTCTTCTGCGCGACGCGATCAAGCCGAACCTCCTCCAGACGCTCGAGGGCGGGCCGGCCTTCGTCCACTGTGGCCCGTTCGCCAACATCGCCCACGGCAACAACAGTGTCCTGGCGGATCGCCTGGCGCTGGCCACGTGCGAAATAGCCTGCACCGAGGCCGGTTTCGGTGCGGACATGGGCGCCGAGAAGTTCTTCGACATCAAGTGCCGCCAGAGCGGGCTTCGGCCGGACGCCGCGGTAATGGTCGCCACGGTCCGTGCCCTCAAGATGCACGGCGGAGTCGGGCGGATCGTTGCCGGCAAGCCGCTGGACCCGGCGCTCGAACAGGAGAACGTGGAGGCGGTCCGGAAGGGTTCGGCCAACCTGGCCGCCCAGATCGAGAACATCCGCATCTTCAACGTGCCCGTGGTTGTGGCCATCAACCACTTCCCGGGCGACACGGACGCGGAGGTGGCCGCGATCCGCGAGGTGGCGATGGCCGCCGGAGCGCGCGACGTGGTTGTGAGCCGCCATTTCACCGATGGCGGCGCCGGCGCCGAAGACCTGGCCCGAGCCGTTTGGGATGCCGCCGAAGAAGGCGCCCCGGACTTCCGCCTCCTCTACCCGAACGACCTCCCGCTTCGCGAGAAGATTGAGACCGTGGCGGTCCGCATCTACGGGGCCCGCGGCGTGGATGAACTCCCCGCCGCCACCAAGGCCCTGAAACTCTACGAAGACCTGGGCTTCGGCAATCTGCCGGTCTGCATG
>DASVKT010000292.1:0-10794 GCA_036385235.1 Candidatus Limnocylindrales bacterium
GGTGCTCGGCAGCAAGATCGAACTGCTGCTGGGCGACATCCCATGCGTTGATCGCCGCAACGATCTGCTCGGTCGCCATCGGCCGGTAACCCTCCATGGCCGTTACCATTCCTTTGGTGCGGACCGCCCCCGGGCCTCGAATGCCGGCCCTGGCAGCGCCCACTCCTGACGGTTCCGACGATGTCGCGGCGCCCTTCCGATTTGTACCCGGAGAGCAGCACCGCAGGTTCCACTCGACGCCGAGTATAGACCTCCTGCCAAGGAGTGCCACTACCCGATGTCATTGGCGCACAGGCTGATCGGCCTAACGATTACGTACTAGATCGGCAGCCGGCCAGATGAATCGATGGCTCGGCCGATAGACAGCCTTATCCTTCGCGGGCGCCGGGCGACCAGCCGACGCCGCCCTGCCGGTCCGAGAAAGACACCAGTCACCTAGTATTCCTCGCGAACCAGAACCGCTCCATAGGCGCCGGGCCCGATATGGGCGCCGATGACTGGCCCAAGGACGTGGGTCGTGACGATCGTCGGCGCCGGCCCAGGCATCTCCGCCAGGACAAGGTTCTTGAACGTCTCGATGTCCATCGGCGGCGAGTAGACCATGTGCAGTTCCAGGGCCGGCCTGTCCGTCAGCAGCTCGATCATCCTCGCCGTGGCCTTGGATCGGGTGCGCGGCTGGTCCGTGATGACCGCCACAGTCTCCTCCATGGTTATGATGGGCTTGATGGCGAGCAAACCGCCGATCGCGGCTTTGGCAACGCCGATCCGACCGCCCTTGCGCAGGTACTCCAACGTGTCCAGGGCGCAATATAGGTCCAGGCGCTGAACCATCAGACCGAGCTTGGAGAAGATCTCCATTCCCGTGGCCCCGGCCTTCGCCATCTCCGCGCCGTGCAGGGCCAGCGCTCCGACGCCGATGCCGGCGGTCTTGGAGTCGATGAGGAAGACCTGCTTGGTGCCCAGCATCTCCTTGGCCATCTGGGCGTGTTTGACCGTGGACGAGAGGCCGGACGAGAGGCAGATGCAGACGACCGAGTCGTGCCCATCGGCGAAGGCCTGTTCGAACGCCTGCTTGAACTGGCCGACGCTGGGCGCAGCCGTAAGAGCGAAGGGGCAGTCCGGAGCCACCATCTTTTCCCAGAACTGATGGGGCGTCATCTCGTCGGGCGACAGGAAGCTCTGCTCGCCGAACGAAACGGTGAGCGGGACCTGGCGGACGCCTGACGCGGCGAGTTCCTCAGGCGTGAGGTCGGACCCTGAATCGGTGACGATGGCGACGGTCAACAGTTCTCCTCGAGTGCGGCCTCAGACTCCGGCCGGCGGCCCCACCGGCGATCAGAAGGGTATCGCGGATGGAGTTTCACATCGCGGCCGGCGTACCGGCGGCGGCCGCGGAACCTGCCACGGCCCGCTCGCGAATCCGCAGGTTCGCCAGCGCTACGATCGCGATCAACAGCAGACCCGCCGTCGCCACGATCAGGCCGTCGATGCCCTTCCATGTGGCCGCCACTCCGCCCAGGACCGCACCGATGACCTGCCCCAGCCCCAGGAAGACCGAATAGAGTCCCATGATCGCGCTCCGGTCTTCCTCAAAGCCCTCGCTGACATCGGCCAACAGCCCGAGCGCTGCCGGAGTGGCGCCGGAGAGCGCGAACAGGGCGGCCACGGCGACGACGCCAAGCGCCAGAAGTAGCGCCGTGGAGACTCCGCCGAAGTGGTTGATCGCCAGGATGTCCAGCGCCATCACGACGAAGGCGCACATCCCGATCAAGAGCAATGTGGTCCGCCGGAACCGCGCGTAGACCGACCCCCAGAACAGAATGCCGACGCCGAAGACGGCGGCCAGAACCGCAGTGCCGTCCCCGATCCTGGAAGGCTCGATGCCCTTCATCAGGAATTGGCTGGGATCCGAGATATTGCCTCTCAACAGCAAGGTCGCCTGGGTTGCCCACAGGCCGAGAATTGCGTTGATCGCCAGCCACGTTGGGGCAAAGAGCAGCACTTGCGGGTTCGTGGCGATTCGCAAGTAGCGCGAGACGGCACCGCCGGCCGGCCTTGCGGCAACCGGTACGGCCTGGAGGTCCGCCTGGTTCTGTCGAGGAACCTCGTGAACTCCATATGCGTAGAGACCCAAGGCCGTGAGGTAGAAGAAACAGTTGATGAAGAAGGCCTCTCGACCGTAAGCCTCCCAGAGCCGGCCGGCCAGAATCGGGCCGACCGCAAGCATCCCACCGAGGGACACAAGCTCGAACAGCGAAACTACACGACCGCGGAGCTTCTCGTCGTGGGCCGTCTCTGCCGCGATGAAGCCCAACGTGGATGGGACCGACGCGGCCGTGGAGCTGCCTTCCAGCAGTCTCGTCACGAAGAGAATAGGAAGGTGGGTCGTGAGACCGGTCATGAAGACGGCTATGCCGCCGAAGATCGGCCCCAGCAACATGATCACCTTGCGGCCGTACCTGTCCGCCAGAACGCCGAAGACGATCGCGCCGGTCAGTTCCGTCGCGTAGAAGCCACCCGTGAGGGCCGCGACTACGCCCGGGCCGTTGCCGTGTTTCTTAGTCAGGTCGTCCACAAAGTAGATCAGCATGAAGCCGGTCATCGCCGTGCTCACGCGCAGCACGAACGTTCCCAGGAGCATGGATGCGATTGAGCGATTCATTGGCCGATAGCCTAGCGGTTGGCGGCGACCCTCGGCGCCCACCTGACGAACTACCGGCGGCGCCACAGGTACGGCCGAGCGTTGGCGGAGGTCTATACTCCGGCGACCGGATCGGCTTTGAGGCCGAGCCAAGCGCAGACAGCGCAGAGTGGAACCGTGTCGTCGAACATCGCCCAGAGCTATCCATACTCGAGCGAGAGCGAAGCAGAGCGATCTGCCACGGTTTCCCGCGTGGTAGCCGCTACCGAGGGTCTGGCGGACAGGGTCAAGGCGGAAGCACTGGCGATGACCACCGAAGACCGGTCATGGGTCTGGAAATGCCCCACGCGCGGCTGCCCCGGCCTGCTCCACACAGCCGGCGTGGCTCGAAACGCACGGGCCGTCTATACGATCTGCGACACGTGCGCCAAGACATTCCAGCGGTAGGCATCAAAGCCCGATGACGGCCGACAACCGGCCCACGGACAGAGACGCCTCCACGTCGCCGAGTTGGAGCGAGCGTCTGGGCTTTCACCGCGCTCGAGTGTCGGAGCGTGTTGCAGCGCCGCTCGCCGCGGCCGTGGTCAGTCGGCCTACGCGACGCCGAGCAGGCGTCTTCCGGCGGGCAATCCGGCACGAGATCAGGCGCATCGAGGACCCGCGCCGGATCCTGATGATGCTCATCCTGGGCTTCGCGGGCGGTCTCGTGCTGGCCTGCCTGCTCGCCCGCGGCGAAACCGCAGGTGCCGACACCCGCGCCTACTGGGCAGCCGGCCGACTCTGGCTCAACGCCGGCGACCCGTACCATCCGTCGGGCCCATTCATGCCCTACGTCTACTCGCCGTGGATGCTGCCGATCTTCGTCCCCTGGTCCACCCTGCCGTGGGACGTGGCCTGGTTCGTCTGGCGCGGAGCAACCACGATCGGTTTGCTCTGGACCGTCCATTGGGCCTACAAACGCCGCCCGATGACGACGGGCATCCTCCTTGTCCTGCTGGCCTTCCCGATGGCCGCCAACCTGGACACGGGCAACATCAATCTGCCCCTCACGCTGCTGATATTCGGAGCCCAATTCTCGGGGCCGGCAACGGCCGGTCTCTTGTGGATGATCGCCGCGACCGTCAAGTGGGTGCCGGTTGTCTTCCTGCCGGTCATCTCGCCCAGAGGCAGGCTCTGGGGCCTCGGCTGGCTAGTGCTCGCCCTGGCGCTGACCGCCCTGACGTTGCCGCAAACCCTGATCCAACTCCAGGTTCTTTTCTCGTTCCAGCGGCCTCTTCGCGTGGACTACCTCGTGTTCATATGGGGACTGGTGCCGTGGGCCTATCGCCGTCCGGACGCCTTCCGCTGGATGACGCCAACAACATGGCCGGGCGCAATTCGAACCTGGGCCGCTCGGGCGCGCCAATGGCGTACGCAATGGCGTCGGAGCCCCGCCAGAACCTCGGAGATGCTCCGTCGCTTCCTGCGAGTCTGGCTCAGGAGCTGGTTCGGTCTGGGCGCCTGACCGGGCTTTGATCGGCCGATGACACGTTCCCACTCGGAACACGGATCGCGCATTCTTGTGGTTTGGGTCTAGCATCAAGACTACAGTCAGCGAGAGGCCTCGCCCAAGATGCAAATGACCGATCCCCTGCACGCCACATGGCCGGCGACCGTCCTTGTGGCGGACGACGAGCCGGCAGCCAGAAGGCTCCTTCGCCGCATCCTGGAACCGGCCGGGTACAGGGTTCTGGAAGCCGGCACCGGCAAACAGGCGCTGGGCATAGCCGAGTCGGAACAGCCGGACCTGCTGATCCTCGACATAGCAATGCCGGACATCGACGGCGTCGAGATCTGCCGCACAATCAAGAATGACCCGATCACCCATCTGACCCCGGTAATCCACATCACCGGGGTCACGACACGCGAACAGCGACTGCGAGCCCTGAGCGCCGGATCGGACGAATTCGTCGGCAAGCCGTTCGACATCGAGGAGTTGCTTATCCGCGTTCGCTCCCTGCTGCGAACCAAGCACCTGACCGACCATCTTGTCAGCAGCGAGGCCGTCTTCGTGGCGCTGGCCCGAACCGTGGAGGCGCGAGACCAATACACCGAGCAGCACCTCCACCGCGTGGCGGATCGATCCGTGCAAGTGGCTCGGCGAATCGGCATGTCCGATCGCGAGGTCGAGACAGTGCGGCTCGGCGGCCTTCTCCACGACCTGGGCAAGATCGCCGTGCCGGACGCCGTGCTGCTCAAGCCCGGGCCGCTGGACCGCAATGAGTTCGCTCTCGTCAGACAGCATCCGGAGGCCGGGGCCCAGATCGTGAGGCCGTTGCGCGCCTTCCAGGGGCCGGAGCCGATCGTTCTCCATCACCACGAGCACTTCGACGGCACCGGCTATCCGTACGGTCTCAAGGCCGGCGCGATCCCCCTGGCGGCGCGCATCATCTCTGTGGCGGACTCGTTCGACGCCATGACGACAGACCGGCCTTACCGCCGCGCCCTTGCTCCGGCGATGGCCTTCGAGCGTCTCGAGGATGGGCGCGGCGAGCAGTGGGATCCGGACATTGTCGACGTGTTCCTGGCCGCCTACGCCGGATCGGGCGAGGCCGAAGAGATCGCCGAAGGGCTATAGCGTTCCGCGGGCCGGTTGCAGCCGCGCCCATGACGGGGACCGGCGCCGAGTGCGCCACGGCCTGAGATACGATCCCCCGACCGATGAATGCCGCCACCGGCCCGGCCACCGGCCCGGCCACCGGCTTGAGATCCCACGCCGGCCGCTCCAGTGCCGTCGCTGCGGCTTTCTACGTGCTTCTGATCCTCATCCTGGCCAGGTCAACATTTGGGCCCGGCCCTGGCGCCGGGTCCGTAGCCACGGACACGCGGCCAGCCGCCTCGGCAATCGCGGCCATCCAGACCGACGCGCCGGATCCCACGGCAACACCAGTCGCAACTCCAACGCCGGCCCCGAATCTCACCGTTCGCGGGCAGGACCGGCAATCCGCAGTTCTGGCTCCAAGGCCGGGCTGGGAGTTCCACCACGCCGACCCGACTCGGAAAGAGATCTACATCACCATCGACGATTGCCAAAACTGGGACAGAGTTGATCAGGATCTGGAGACGGCCCATCAGAAGGGCGTCCAGCTGACCTTCTTCCCAGCCGGCCGCTACGTCGACGGCGCCGAGGCGGCGGCCGAGAAGGAACTTCAGAAGATGGTTGCCTACGGCGACGAGATAGATAACCACACGTACGCCCACACATTCGTGGCCGACAACGCCACCGAGCCGGCGCTCCAGGGTGACCTGGCATCTCAGCTTTTTGTTGTCACGAATGCACTCAAGGACCCCACGTACCGCGAATGGTTCCTGCGCACCCCATACGGGTCCGGGATGAGCAATGCGAACCGCGTGACGGCAGCGGCCAGGGAAGGACTGGCCGTGGTGAAGTGGTCGATCGACACCAAGGGCTACCAGGCCGGCTCCACTCTTCAGAGCATCCTATACAACGTGTTCGATAGGCCCTTCTTCAAGCCCGGCGCGATCATCCTGATGCACGACGACTACAACGACACGCAGGCCCTGCCACTCATCATCGACGGCATCCGCGACCGAGGCTACGAAGTCAGCGGTCCCCTGAAGAACATCCTGATCGATGCCCCGTCGGCTGCCATGGACCAGGCAGGCGGGCTCGCAGCCGTGTCCGACCCGGAGGCAACCGCACCGTTCGCACAACTCGTGCTGGGGCGCGAGGACGGGCCGCTCGCCAACTGACCGCGCGGCCCACTAGAAGCCCGGCCCGCCGGATACTCGGCCCGGAGTCGCCGGTCGAAGTGAGTGGCCTCGATATCCGGGCACAAAGCCGGCCCGTTCCAGACATTCCCGCCACGGCGACGAAGCGAGCGGCTGACCGTCCACGCGGGTGATGACCAGCTCCCGAAGGCGACCTTCACCGACAAGAAACCTGAGCGCAGCGCAAGCCAGAACGGCCACCTCCGGTGAGTCACTTGCCGGCAGCATCTGCAGGGAGTGGCCGCCTCTCTCCAGGTATGCAGCCGCGGCGCCGTCAACCATGACAACGTACGCTCCCGCCGCGCGAGGCAGAGGTCTGCGATCCGAGGCATCGCGTCGGGGCCAGGGAATTGCGGACCCGTATGGGCTGGCAGGGTCCGTGGCCGCGAGCACGTAGACGACAGGCCCGCTCGAGGCCTCGCCGCCGGCAGCGCCCGGACCGGAGCCGGAGCCGACAACGTCTCTCTGGGCCCGCAGCCGATCCACAGCGCCGGGCAGCGCAAACTGGGCCGCCCCAAGCCCATCCACAAAGTAGCCACGCCTGATGCGGCCGGACTCCTCCATTGCCCGCAGGACCGGATACACGGCGCTGAACCCGCCCGCGACTTCTTCCGAGGCAGCCGCTTCCCGCGTGAGGACGCCGTGCCGATCGAGCAGGGCCACCGCGACTGAATGGAGCCGCTGAGTGGCCCAGCCCGGCGCCGCCACGGCAGCCGCCGCCGCTTCGGCATCGCGTACCACAAGAGACCAGCGACCCGCAGCTTCCGGAGGGCCGATGGCCAAACGGCCGGGCCGCGGTCTTCGTTCGCCGGATGGGCGCCGCCAGCGCAGCGCCCGCAGCGGCGCAAAGGTGTCATTGGTGATCTCACCGGCCCAGACCAGATCCCACATCGCATCGAGCAGATCCCGCTCGCCGACTCCGCCCGCCGCGCTTGCCAGTTCCCGGTAGAAAGAGGCGCCGCGCTCGGCGAGCCGGCCCCGCAGCCGATCGTGGAGCTCGCCCTGCGGCCGCTCGATCTCGCCGGCCGCCAGATCGCGCAAGGCCTCGCGACCGGGCCTGCACAGCACCACGCGGCCATCGTCACGACCCAGACTCCCACGTCCAACCCAACTGACCTCGCCGAGAGCACCGAGTTCGTCCAGGAGCCGCGGCTGATAGCCCGGAACCCGAGCGGGAAGAACGTCGCGCTCCAGCACGGATGCGGGGATCGGAACGCCCGCCAGCTGGTCCACGACTTCCACGAGCCGCTCCATGGCGGCGACGCCGCGGGGCGCTGCGGCGGCCACGTCACCGACGGGCCGCACTCCCTGCCAGGCCGGCAGGAACCTCGCCAGAACCACCTGGTCCACAGGCTCCACTTCTTTTCGGAGACGGGCCAGGGATCGGCGCCGAAGTTGCCGGAGAACTTCCGGATCGCACCATTCGCGCGCCGTGCCCCCGGGCCGAAACTCGCCGCGCAGGATGGTGCCTGCCTCCAACAGCGTTTCCAGCGCCACTTCAACCCGCACCACCGGAACCGCCCAACGAAGGGCCGGCTCCGCGGCCTGGAACGGCCCGTGGCTCCTGGCCCAGCGCGCGACCAGGCCATCCAGCGCGCCCACGGCGGGCGCCAGGAAGGCTGTGGGCACGCCGACCGGCAGAGCCACTCCCAAAGCGTCGCGGTAGCGAGCCGCATCTTCTATGGCGATCCAGCGCTCGCCGCCGGCGATCCGCAACGAGATGGCACGGCGCGAGCCTTCCAGGGCGGAGAGCCACTCTCCGGCGGAGGGCGGGTCCACGATGCGGGCCGCAACTTCGTCAGCTGAGAGGTCACCCAGTCGACGCAACATGTCGTGCAGAACATCCGGCGACTGGGCCGCTCGCTCCGGCACGAGCGATTGGAGAGCCAGCTCCAGATCCGCCAGCGCCGCCGGGTCTATCAGATCGCGCAACTCCTCCTGGCCGAGCAATTCGCGCAGCAGGTCACGATCAAGAGCCAGCGCCCCAGCCCGACGTTCCGCGAGAGGCGTGTCGCCTTCGTACATGTATGCGGCGAGGTAGTCGAATAGCAGCGAGCCAGCAAAGGGCGAGGCCGCAACCGTCTCCACTTCGCGGACTTCTATCTCACGCCGGGCCACTCCGGACAGGACTTCGCGCAGAGCCGGCAGATCGAACAGATCCGCCAGGCACTCGCGATACGTCTCCACGATTATCGGGAAGGAGCCGAAGCGGGCGGCCACGGCCAGCAGCCCTGCCGAGCGCTGGCGCTGCATCCAGAGCGGCGTCCGCGACCCCGGCCGTCGGCGCGGCAGCAACAACGCCCGGGCCGCGTTCTCGCGGAACCGCGCTGCGAACATAGCCGATGACCCAAGCCGCCCGACGACCAGATCCTCGATCTCATCGGCAGTCGGAAAGAGCAAGTCCCGAAGGCCGCCGTCGTGCCCGTCTTCGGGCCCGGCAACCTGACCCTCCGGTAGACGAATCGCGATGCCGTCGTCCGACCAGATGGTTTGTGCGCCGCCGCCGAGCCGTTCCTCCAACCGCGCCTCGATCGCCAGCGCCCAGGGCGCGTGGATCCGTCCGCCGAACGGCGTCAGGACGACGATCCGCCAATCGCCCAATTCATCGCGGAATCGCTCGACCACGATTCGGCGGTCCGTCGGCAAGTAGCCCGCCGCCTCGCGTTCATCGTCAAGATAACCCAGGACATTTTCGACCGCCAGCTCGTCCAGGTCGTGATGTTCGAGAAGCCGCTTTCGGGCGCGCGCCCGGCCGCGCTCGCCACCGGCGATGTCGCCCTCGAGCTGCCGGGTGAACTCACCGAGCGCCCGCCCCAGCTCGATCGGCCGGCCAAGCCCGTCGCCGTGCCAGAACGGGATCTTGCCCGGCACGCCCGGCGCCGGCGAAACCACGACTCGATCGGGTCGGATCTCCTCCACCCGCCAGCTGGTCGCCCCAAGCGCGATCACCTCGCCGACGCGGCTCTCGTAAACCATCTCCTCGTCCAGTTCGCCGACCCGCCGACCCGGCGTACCCATCTCCCCCACCAGGAAAACCGGATAGAGCCCACGATCCGGGATGGTGCCGCCGCTCGTGATCGCCACGATTCGCGCGTCCCGCCGCCCCTCGACGCGATCCGTCTCGCGGTCCCACACGAGCCGCGCCTTCAGATCCGCGAACTCATCCGAGGGATAGGCGCCGGCAAGCATCCCCAGCACCGCCTCGAAGGCCTCGCGAGTCAGGCTCTCGTACGGGGCCGCCCGGCACACCGTTTCGAACAATTCATCTGCCGTCCAGGACTCACGCACGGTCATGGCCACGATCTGCTGAGCGAGCACGTCCAGCGGGTTGCGGGGCAGCTTCGTTTCCTCGATGGCCCCTTCGTGCATCCGCGCCGTCACGACGGCCGTCTCCAGGAGATCGCCGCGGTACTTGGGGAAGAAGATGCCCTTGCTGGGCTCCCCGACCTGATGCCCGGCCCGGCCGACGCGCTGCAAGCCGCTGGCCACGCTCGCCGGAGACTCCACCTGGATGACCAGATCCACCGCGCCCATGTCTATGCCCAGTTCAAGCGAACTGGTAGCGACGATGGCCGGCAGCCGACCGGCCTTGAGCGCCTCCTCTATCTGGACCCTCTGTTCGCGCGCCAGAGATCCGTGATGGGCCCGGACCAACTCCTCGCCGGCCAACTCGTTGAGCCTGTTGGCCAGGCGCTCCGCCAGACGGCGTGAGTTGCAGAAAATGATGGTGGAGTGGTGCTCGCGGATCAGTTCCAGGATCCGCGGATGGATCGCAGGCCAGATGCTGCTGCGCGCCTCCGCGCCGCGGGCCGTGCCCAAATCCGCGCCGACGGCGCCGCCCGATCCGCCCGCGCCACCGAACCCGCCCAAATCCGCGCAGGCAGCTCCGCCGGGCCCCTCGAGCAGCGGCAGTCCATTACCAGGCTTGCTCATGTCCTCCACCGGGACGCGCACGGACAGCTCCAGGACCTTGCGCGACCCTGAGTCGACGATATGAACCCGGCGCGACTCCCCTGCCCGGCCCGGCCCGATGCCACCCAGGAAGCGGGCGATGGTCTCCACCGGCCGCTGCGTCGCCGAGAGCCCGATCCGCTGCGGCGGCGTCGCAGTCAGCTTCTCCAGCCGTTCCAGGCTGAGGGCGAGATGAGCCCCGCGCTTGGTACCCGCCAGAGCGTGGACCTCATCCACGATCACGTGCTCCACTCCGCGCAGGATCTCGGCCGCGTGGCTCGTGAGAATCAGATACAGCGACTCGGGCGTGGTGATCAGAATGTCCGGCGGGTTCCGAACCAGGTGGCGCCGTTCGTCGGCCGGCGTATCGCCGGTCCGGACGCCCACCTCAATCTGCGGCACCGGCTCTCCCAGACGCTCCGCAGCCAGGC
>DASVKT010000293.1:0-1701 GCA_036385235.1 Candidatus Limnocylindrales bacterium
CGGCAGCCATGGCCCCGAACTCAGCTTCACCGTGCATGTCCCGATCCTCGAGTACCACCGCGTCAAGCCCGCGGCCGGTGAGACCGGCTATGCCGTAGATCTGATCACGCCACCTGAACTCTTTGAAGCCCAGATGGCAGCGATGTCGACAGCCGGATGGCACACCATCACGATGGGCGAGCTGGGCGACGATCTCCGGCAAGGGATCCAGCCGAGCGCCAGAAGCTTTGTCGTCACCTTCGACGACGGCTACGAAGACGGCTACACCTACGCTTACCCGATCCTCAGGCGCTACGGATTCGTGGCCACCTATTTCGTGATCGGGAGTCGCATCGCCAGCACAGAGAACCTGTCGGTGGAAGAACTACGGGCGTTGCAGTCGGCATACTGCGAGATCGGCAACCACACGATGGATCACGAGGACCTGGTGGCCCAGACGGCGGCCAACCAGGCCCGGGAGATCTACGACAACTCGGTCCTCATCGCCCGCGACATCGGCGTCTGGCCGCAATCCTTCTCGTATCCGGCCGGATTCACCGACGAGAATGTGATCGCGGCCGTGGCTGCCACTCCCGGGCTTGAGACGGCTGTGGTCCAGCAGAGTTCCAAGCCGGAGACGTGGGCTAACCGCTGGCAACTTCCCCGAATCCGCGTGGGGCCCGGAACTTATCCTCAGGACTTGCTGGACAAGGCAACGAGGTACGTGTCATGAAACGATTCGGACGCGCCAAAGCGGACTCGCCGCCTCAAGTCGTGGCCGCGGTCGGCGCCATCGGCGGGAGCGACCGCAATGGCAGCAAGGGCAAGACCCTGCACCGGCTCATTCCCGCGCTGGTCGTCCTGGGATTGCTCGCCGCAGTCACCAGGCCCGGCCGCCGGGTTACCAGGATGCTGGCCCGCCGCATCGACGATCGGGTCGAGTGCTTCACGGAGCCGGGCAGCGAGACGTACGTCCGTTTCTTCGCGCCGATCTTCGAACGCCTGTATAAACGCGTCGCCGAGGATGCCGCCAGAGAGATGTCGGTCCGGCGTCTCGGCCGCGGCGGCACAGTCATCGACATCGGCTGCGGGCCGGGCGACCTGGTGGTTGCAATCTCGCGGCGCCTCAAGCAGGCGCGGATCGTCGGTATCGACCTTTCGCCCAGCATGCTGCTCTGGGCCGGCCGCCACGCCACCACGGACGGACGGATCAAGTTCATCGTGGGGGACGGCGCGGATCTGCCGTTCGACGACGCCTCGGTGGACATGGTCGTCTCCACGCTCAGCCTTCACCACTGGGACGAGCCGGCTGACGTGTTCGCGGAGATCGCCAGAGTGTTGCGGCCGGGCGGCGTCGCACTCATCTACGATCTCGGCCTGCTCACCTTCACCGAAGCAGAGATGGCGGTCATCGCCGTCGACGCGGGCCTCGAGCCGGAGGACATTATCCGGGAGCGGGCCCACGGAGGACTCATTCCCAGCCTGTTCGTCCGCTATCGCGTGGAGGGACTTGACTAGATTCGCCGTCCGAATTGGGCCGAAAGGGCCGGTTCGGCACGAGGCCGGGACCGTCTCGGGGCTAACCCCCCGCTGCCTTGGGGCCGGAGCATGCTAGAATTCCGGCCGCTGTGGCTCCTGGAGAGGTCGCATAGTGGTCTAGTGCAGCGGTTTGCTAAACCGCCACGGTGTTACAGCCGTCGAGGGTTCAAATCCCTCCCTCTC
>DASVKT010000294.1:0-5475 GCA_036385235.1 Candidatus Limnocylindrales bacterium
GTCCACGGCCTTGAAACGCCGGGCGAGGCCGGCCCGTTCGGACTCACGAACGCCGCAGCCGGTGAGGACGACTCGCATTCCGGGCCGGGCGCGCTTCAGTTCCGCGAGGTGGCCCTGGCGGCCGATGACCTTGGCCTCGGCATGCTCTCGAACGGCGCAGGTATTGATGACGACCAGATCCGCCTCGTCCATCGACGCGGCGCGATTGCAGCCGGCGGCGAGAAGCTGGCCGGCCATCTCCTCGGAGTCGCTGACATTCATCTGGCAGCCGAGAGTCCACATGAAGAAGCTCGGCAGGCTGTGCGACTCGGGGCGGAAGTCGGTGAGGTTGGGATCGATGACCGGCGACGGCGCGGCGTAGGCTCCCGGCGCCGGCGCGGCGGTCAAAGCGGCGGCGAGGTCAGTCATGTTTCGGTCCGTCATCGGGGTGCCGCTGGGGCGACGCCCTCGTGCGCCAAGGCCGCGAAGAGCGCCGTCGCATCCTCGTCCGGAACGAAGAGCGTGGCATGGGCCTGGGCGTAGGTTTCGCCGTCGCCGTGATAGTCGCTGCCGCCCGTGGGGACCAGGTGCAGGCTCATTGCGAGGGCCGCCATTTCGGCTACAGTGGCCGCGTCGAAGTGGCGGTAGTGGACTTCCAGACCGCCCAAGCCTGCCTCGACCAGCTCGCCAACAAGCGCGCGACGCTCGGGACCGTCTGCGAAATGAGCCAGAACCGGCAGCCCGCCCGCAGTGCGAACAGCCTCGATTGCCTCGCGGGGCCCCAGGCCCTGGCGGGCCACGTACGCCGGCATCCCTCGAGCGAGCAGCTTCTGCATGGCGGCGTCCACCGATGGCGCGTGGCCGGCCTCAACCAGAAGCCGCGCAATCTGCGGGCGGCCCAGAGACGAGCCGGGCTCCGGCCGGAGCGTTTCCGCTTGCCGGTCAACAGGCAGGCCGAGTTCGGCGAGCCGAGCCAGAATCATCTTGAAGCGATTGGCTCGCGACTCGCGCTGGCGAAGCAGAGCCGCCTCGAAGGCGTCGCTATCCGGATCTACTCCCAGACCCAGGATGTGCAGCTCACCCTCCCACAGGCCGTCGACGCCGGTGGCGATGCTGTTGATCTCTACGGCTGCGACGAGCTCCAGCGGAAGGGCCGCGGCGCCGGGCGCATGTAGTTCGCGGACCCCGGCGAGAGTGTCGTGGTCGGACAGCGCCAGTACCCGGACCCCGGCGCCAGCCGCAGCCGCCACAAGCTCCGCGGGTTCCAGGATTCCGTCCGAGCGGCAGCTGTGGGCGTGTAGATCGATGCGCGACGGATATGGCGGGATCACGCGCGGGCCCGCCATGACGCGAGAGCCGCGGCGGAACACCGGTTCCCCCGCCACGCTAGACCTCGACGATTCGCTGAACGCGTTCAACAGCTACGGCGCGCCCGGTGGCGGCGTCGACGTCGATCATGCAGGCATTGAATACGACCGGCCCGGAGCCAACCTCAAAGCGAGTCGGTAGTCCGTTCAGGAATCGCGGAATTACCGTGTCCGGATTGAACCCGATAACGCTGTGGATCGGCCCGACCATGCCCAGGTCGGACTGGTAGGCCGTGCCCTTGGGCATGATGCGTTCGTCGGCCGTGGGAACGTGGGTGTGTGTCCCGACGACCGCGCTGACTCGGCCGTCCAGGTAGATGCCGAAGGCGTTCTTCTCGCTCGTCAGTTCGCAGTGGAAGTCCAGGACGCGAACCGGCGGCAGTGGTTCGGAAGCCTGCTCGATGAGCTTGTCGAACTCTGTGAACGGGTTCTCGATGGGCGTCATGTAGGTGCGGCCCTGGAAGTTGAGGACCGCGACTTCTGTGCCGTCCATGGCGTGGAAGACGCCCCAGCCGCGCCCGGGGACGCCGTCCGTGCCGTAGTTGAGCGGCCGCAGGATGCGTTCTTCCCGCTCCAACTCCGCGTACATCTCGCGCTTGTCCCAGATGTGATTGCCGGACGTGATCACATCCACGCCGGACTTGAACATGGTTTCGGCGGTTGAGGCGGTGAGCCCCATGCCGCCGGCCACGTTCTCGCCGTTGGCGGTGACGAAGTCGATGTCCAGCTCATTGCGCAGGTCAGGCAGGATCGTTTCCACGGCGATGCGTCCGGGCTTGCCGATGAGATCCCCGATCATGAGGATGCGGCAGATGTTGCTGCTTGGACGGATGCGCCCGGGCGTGGGCCCGTTGGTGGCCACGCGGCCTACTTGGCGTATTCGACGGCCCGCGTCTCGCGGATGACCGTCACTTTGATCTGGCCCGGGTAGGTCAGGCTGGCTTCGATCTTCTTGACCACGTCACGCGCGAGCTTGGTGGCGCTGACGTCGTCGATCTGCTCCGGGCGAACCAGGACGCGAACCTCGCGGCCGGCCTGGACGGCGAAGCTCTTCTCGACTCCTTCGAAGCTCTCGGCGATGGCCTGCAGATCCTCAAGGCGGCGGACGTACGTTTCCATCGACTCACCGCGGGCGCCCGGCCGGGACGCGCTGATGGCGTCGGCGACCTGGACGATCGGCGCTTCCATGGACTCGAAGTCCACTTCCTGGTGATGCGCGGCGATCGCGTTGACCACCTTGGGTGACAGGTTGTTTCGGGCAGCAACCTGGGCGCCGATCTGGGCGTGAGGTCCTTCGACCTCGTGGTCGATGGCTTTGCCCATGTCGTGCAGCAAGCCGCCGACCTTGGCGGCCTGGACGTCCGCGCCAAGTTCCGCGGCGATGATCGCCGCGAGCCGGCTCGTCTCGACCGAGTGGACGAGGACGTTCTGCCCGTAGCTGGTTCGATATTTGAGGCGCCCGAGCAGCTTGACGATCTCGGACGGGAGCGCCGGAACGCCGGCGTCGTAGACGGCCTGTTCGCCGGCCTGGCGCATGACGAGATCGACCTCGGACTTGGCCTTGGCGACGACTTCCTCGATGCGTCCGGGGTGGATGCGGCCGTCGGCCATGAGCTTAGTCAGGGCGATGCGCGCGATCTCGCGGCGGACCGGGTCGAAGGCGCTGATGACGACCGTTTCCGGGGTGTCGTCGATGATCAGGTCCACGCCCGTGGCCTGCTCCAGGGCACGGATGTTGCGACCTTCACGGCCGATGATGCGGCCCTTCATTTCGTCGTTGGGCAGGTGAACCGTGGAGACTGTGTGCTCGGCCGTGTGGTCCGCGGCGACGCGCTGCATCGAGGTGATCACGATCTCGCGGGCTCGCTCTTCAGCCTCGTCGCGGGCGGCATGCTCGATGGACTTGGCCAGCTTGACGGCGTCCCGGTCCGCTTCCTCACGCACGGCCTCCAGCAGATGAGCCTTGGCTTCGGCTGCGGACATGCCGCTGACGCGCTCCAGCGCGGCCACATGGTCTTGATGGGCGCGGGCGAGTTCCTGGCGCGCGGTCTCGAATTCGCGCTCTCGGTCCAGAAGCTTGCGGTCGCGCTGCTCGAGCATGTCGGCGCGCATGTCCAGCTGCTCGTCACGTGCAAGAAGTCGGCTCTCGAGGCCGCTCAGCTCGCCGCGCTTGGCTCGGGCTTCGTCTTCCGCCTCGCGCTGCAGGCGCAGCTTCTCGTCTTTGGCGGTGAGGATCAGTTCCTTCTGCTGGGTGCGTGCCTCGGCAATGATTCGCGCGGACTTCTCCTGCGCGCTCTGGATTGCCTGGCCGGCAACAAGGCCGCGGGCGACGAAGCCAACGACCGCGCCCGCAACAAGGGCGGCCACCGCAACGATGGCCACAAGGGCGATTTCCATATTTAGTTCCCTCCCACCCGATCGAATAGTGCGATCGGAGGTACGTATATGTTTTCAGAGCGGTCCCAAGCCCGATCCTGTTCTCCCTGAACCGACCAGGCGAAACCGCGTTGTCAATGATTCGAGCTGGCGACGCCGCCGAGCATTTGTGGCCGGCGGCGCGTTGTTCGTCTCGCTGCGTAGTCTACGGCGCCGCGACGAATCGGGCCACGCGGGGGGCGACAAACGGGAGGGTATTGTTGGGGGTGGGCCTGGGTCGCGCGGCGGTCAGTCGTCTCCGTCGTCATCGAAGTCGGTCACTCGCGCACTCACCTCGCGACAAACCTCCGGGTCAAACCCGTTGCGGGCGAGCAGGGCGTAGGCGCGGCTGCGGCGGGCGCGCGGATCTTCGATGCGCAGGAGAGCGGCGCGGCTCTTGCTGAGGAGGCGTTCCGCGGCGGCTGAGTCGGCGCCGCGGAAACCGGCGAAGGATCGGGCGCTGCCATCGTCGTCGCCGTCTTCGGCTGCGGCTTGGGCTGCCTCGCCTCTTTCGGCCAGAACGGCGGCGATCGTCTCTCGCTCTATACCTTTGAGCGATAGCTCGCGGCGGAGGGCGCTTTCGCCGCGCGGCCGGGAGCGGTCCCGCGACTCCACCCACGCTCTTGCGTAGGCAGTGTCATCAAGCAGCCCCAGTTCCAGGAGTCGCGTCACCGCATCTTCAACCAGCTCGGCAGGGAATCCGGACATGGTGAGGTTCCGCGTGACTTCATGAACAGAACGCGACCGCAGCTCCAGGAAGCGTGCGGCCGCATTCATTACAACGGCTGGGTCTGTTTCCGCGGCATGCTGCTGGAGATGCGCTTGTCTGGCTTCTCGGGCTTCTGTCCCGGTGCGATGGCGGGCCATGTCGGCCTACTCGGCCTCTTCGATCCCTTCGACGGGAAGCGACACGTCGGCCATCTTGCCGCGGATCAGCTTGTCTACCTCGCCGGCTGCGTCCTTGTTGTTCTTGAGGAACTCTTTGGCGGCCTCGCGGCCCTGGCCGAGGCGAGTCTCACCGAACGTGAACCAGGCGCCCGTCTTGGTGACGACGTCCATCGCAACGCCGACGTCCAGCAGCCCGCCTTCGCGGGAGATGCCTTCGCCGAACATGATGTCGAACTCGGCGACTCGGAACGGCGGCGCGACCTTGTTCTTGACGACCTTGACCTTGACCCTGTTGCCGGTGGACTCCGTGCCCACCTTGATCGTCTCGACGCGGCGGATGTCCAGCCGGACGCTGGCGTAGAACTTGAGGGCGCGACCACCGGGGGTGACTTCCGGGTTGCCGAACATGACGCCGATCTTCTCGCGCAGCTGGTTGGTGAAGACAAGCGCGGTGTTCGAGCGGTTGACGGCGCCGGCGAGCTTCCGGAGGGCCTGGCTCATGAGCCGGGCCTGGATGCCGACGAACGAGTCGCCGATCTCGCCTTCGATCTCCGCCTTCGGGACGAGCGCAGCGACCGAGTCGACCACGACGCAATCCACGCCGCCGGAGCGGATCAGGGTCTCGGTGATCTGGAGGGCGTCCTCGCCGGTGTCCGGCTGGCTGACGAGCAGCTCGTCGACGTTAACGCCGCAGGCGCGGGCATAGCCGGGATCCAGCGCGTGCTCGACGTCGATGAATGCAACGACACCGCCGCGTTTCTGAGCTTCCGCAAGGATGTGCTGGCAGAGCGTTGTCTTGCCCGACGACTCGGGACCGAAGATCTCG
>DASVKT010000295.1:0-3862 GCA_036385235.1 Candidatus Limnocylindrales bacterium
TATCGACCTTCGATGTCCGGGGCTTCGGTGTGAAGCGCGGCCACCGCAGACAGCGTGTGGGTCAGATGGTCGAAGGCCAGGACAAGGTCAGTCTCCTGGAATGCGGCCATCGGGACACCGGTCGGGTCGCGAGTCGGCAGCGGAACCGTCGGCTCGAAGGTCGAAACGGCGTCGTACGCGAGCGCCCCAACGGCACCTCCGGGGAACCGCGGGATGTCGGCTGAGGGCAGGATGCGCCGCTTAGGCATGAAGTGGCGAAGGGCCGCAAGCGGGTCCGGAACGTCGAACGTCTCGGTCGGCAAGTCTGGGCTGAACTCCGTCACGCCAACCGGCCGTGATTGGATCGTGGCCTTGTTATCGCGGACCGTCAGCAGACGCCGCGGGCCCACGCCCAGGAACGAGTAGCGACCCAACCGCTCGCCGCCCTCGACGGACTCGAGCAGGAAGGCCGGGCCGCCGTCGTCGAAACGCATGAAGGCGCCGATCGGAGTTTCGAGGTCGGCGTTGCGCGTGGCCGTCAGCAGGATCGTGTCGGCCTCGCCGGACAACCGCCGGACCTCACGAAGACTGATCGGATCGGTTAGTGCCATCGGTATTGCCTGTCACCTTTCGAGCTTGGTGCGCCGCGCCTGCGGTCCGCCGGCCCCGCGCCGGTCAGGAATCAAAAAACCTCTCGTCCACAGGGACGAAAGGTCGATCCTTCCGCGGTGCCACCCACATTCGGCAATGCCGCTCTTTGGCCGACGGGGAGCCAACGCTGCGCGTTGGCTTCAATCATCGCTGCGCGATGATGGAGGCCAAGCCTCGACTCCTGAATCGGTGCTGCCCTTTATCGCTGGCGCTCTGCGCCGGAGCCTACTGGCGAGCCCTGGAAGCTCGCGGTTTGGTCCGGAGGCTCACGGGTCCATTCGCTCTCGTCGCCGCCCCAGCTTGCACCAACCGCTGGTTCTCTAAGCCGGCGCCGGGAGCTACTCGTCCCGATCACAGCCCGTATTTCGATGTGGGCCGGAGTCTACGGGGAGAAACGGCGCGATGTCAACTTGGGCCGTCGCGAGTTGCGACCCCGCAGCTTCCCCTACCAGTATTCCTCGGTGTGGAGCGTGCCGATCTCGTGGCCGCGGTCGCGGACGAAGCCCTGGATCCCGGCCCACTCGATGACCGTCGCGATCATGCCCGGATTGCCGCACAGGAAGATGTCGAAGTTGTCCGGCGTCAGGGCCAGGCCCGTGTCCTGTTCGATCGCGCTGGAGGCGATGAGGTTCTGGAGATAGCCGCTGCGGCCGCGCCAGGTGATGTCCTCCTGCGGCCTCGTGATCACCGGAATGTAGTGAAAGTTGCCGCAGTGGCGGGCAAGGCCCGTGAGTTCGGTGCGGTAGCCGAGGTCCCACGAATACCGCGCGCCATGGACCACGACGAATTGGCGCGGACCGTTGCAGACCAGCTCACTCCTCAGCATCGACATGTACGGCGCGAGGCCGGTGCCGGTTCCGATCATCAGGATGTGCTTGCCCGGAGCCTTGTCCAGGGTGAAGACGCCGACGGCCTTCGGCCCGACGTAGACGCGGTCCTTGATCTTGAGATTGAACAGCCTGGGCGTCAGCTCACCGCTCATGACCACTGTGAGATAGAACTCGAGGAATTCGTCGGCACGGGACTCCGAGGCGATCGAATAGGCGCGCCGGACCATGCGGTCCGGGTTGGCAGCGGCACGTACGACCGCGGCAGCCTGGATATCCACGGCGGCCTGGCTCTCCGGAGTCCCCCCGATGACCGCAGCTACCGCGAAGTCGGCACCGACCCTGATCGACTCCACCGCTCCCGTTGGCAGGACACTCGGCGCCTCCGGCTCCGCCTCGTCGATACGCGGTTCGGAAGCCTTCAGCCCCAGCACGACGTACTGACCGGACTTGAATTGGAACGGCAGATTGTCCGGGACGACCCTCATGATGATCAGGCCGGGAGCGACCTCGACCCGGCTCGCCACCGTGGCGTTGTACTCAGCCGCCATTGCGTCCTCCGAAGTTGCGGTTGGGCCCGCGGCCTTGGCTTCGTCGACGTGCGAAGGATACCGGCGAGACCGCGATGGTCATCGTCGCGTCCCGTCGGGCGGGCGGAGCAGCCCCCTACCCTGCGAGGGCAGCGGCGGGTCCGTCCGACTTCAGGACGCCTGTGAGCGCAGACCACGGAATCGTCACTGCGGGACTGCCGTCGGCGTACGCCGCCACCTGGTACTCCTGGAAGATGACCCGGAGGCCATTCGAAGTGAGTGCCCACGTGCCGAAGTTGGAGCCGGCCGTCAGCGGGCAGTTGGGCGTTGGACCGCTCAACGACGGGCAGTCGGGGCTCGTGCCGTCGTTGACGAGCGTCGGGTCGTAGTCCGAGCCAAGGACCGGGTGCAGAAGGTCGCGCGACTGCTGAGACAGGATCGCGAGGGCGCCCGTGGCGTCGGCAAACACGTCGCCGAAGGCGATTCGAACCCCTGTCTTGAGGTCGTAGTTGAGCGTTTCGATCGTCGTAGCGGGATGGGCTCCGGACGTGTCATCGACCCATGTGAGCCTGAAGCTGGCCAGATCGGATCGCACGAGTTCAACGGTGTACGACCCCGTCAGCGTGTTTACCTTGCCGGGTTGCTGCTGGATGGCGGCCGGACCGGACTCGAAGGCCTGCATTCGAGCCTGGACATCATCCGCCACGTCCTGGTTGACGGTCGCTGCCATCGGGTTGGCCGGAGCAACGAGGCGGGGGTAGTGGCAGCTGACTGTCCAGATCCCGTTCGGGTCATGCGCCGAGGCGGACGCGCTCGTCACCGCGGGCACCGGTCCCGTTGGCACGGGTGTCTGCGAACCGGTCGCCTCGGTCCCGGTTGGAGACGCGGTCGGTGCGGGCGTGGGCGTCAGCGTGGGCGTCAGAGTCTGCGATGCGGAGGCGTCGGCGACGGCCGTGCCGGACGGGCTTGGACTGGGGCCGGGGTTTATCGAGCCCAGGATCGTCATGGCGACGAAGACCGCAACGAGGGCAAGGGCTGCCACCGCGGCGACCGGGGCCACGCCCCGAAGCCGCGCGAGCAGAGGGGAAGATTCCATGGCCCTGAGTATGGACCGGCGGACGGTAATCGCGCAGAGCGTCTTAACGATCGTGTCGTCTGGGGCGGCCCGGCCGCTTCGGGCTTGCCTGGGCCCGTGGGGTCCGGCTGCCAGATGACGACAGCGCCCAGATGGCGGAGAGGGTGAGATTCCAACGCTGGGCTATGCGTCCGTAGTCCGGCGAAATCGCCTGAATCGAGCACGAATCTGCGGCTCCGCCGAGGGGATGATCCTCTGACAGATGGCCAGCTAGCGGGGCTGCAGGATCACGACGGCAGTCTCGCCCGGCCGGCGTGAGGCCCAACTTTCCAGCGCTTCTTCACCGTCGTACTCGCCCCATCGTGCCCACAGGCGTGGTCGTTCTTCCGGAGTGGCGATGCGCCCGCGGATGGCTCGCGGGCCATCGGACAACTCGACGGTGGTGTCCGGGCGTGCCTGGAGGTTCAGCCACCATGCCGGCTCCGGTTCGCCCCAGCCGTTCATCGCCATCGTGACGAGATTGGGCCCATCCTCGAAGTAGCCGAGGATCGCGATGCGTTCCTTGCCTGTCTTGCGACCCACCGTGTGGAGCCGCATCGTCCCCCATTTGGTTGGAGTCGCCGGATAGAGCCCGAGCCGCCCACGCGTGATCCTATAGAGAGCGCGGTGGACAGCCCACGCGATGCGAATGAACCAGCGCGGCGGAAGAGGCGCTGCGCGCTTTGGCTCGCGAGGCACGTTGTCGGCCATATGGGTTCGCTCCTTCCGGCTTGGAGACTGGGCCTTACACCGCTGAATCC
>DASVKT010000296.1:0-6313 GCA_036385235.1 Candidatus Limnocylindrales bacterium
CGGCCCCGGGTTGGGGTGCGCCGATGCCGCCCAAGAAGAAGGGCCACGGCTGTCTCATCGCGTTCATCATCGTGCTGGTGATCTTCCTGGTGGGCGTTGGTAGCTGCGTGGCCTTCGTGGCCATCAATGTTGGTCCGTATGTCTCGACGGAGCTCAACATGGAAAAGCACGCTGGCGTCAAGACCGTCACCTTCTCGTCGATTGGTGGCACCACCACATGGGTCGTCACAGTCAAACCCGGCTATGAGAGTCAGGCAAGCACGATTGCCTGCGAAGTCAAGGGCGACCTGCAGGGGACGCAGTTTGCTGGCGACAACATCGCGATCGTTGACAATAACGCTCAGTACCTGGCAACAGACGCACTCTGCCCGTAGTTCCGGGGGCGGCCAGGCCGCCCAAACAGAGTGGAATCAAGTCGGCGGCCGGCGCAGTCTGGCCGCCGACTCTTTCCACGGTATGCACCGTCCCCGAAGCCACCTTGGATGGCCGGGGGTCGCCGTGTATACTTCCTGCAATCTGCCGGCCGCTCTGACGTGGGTGACCCCCACGTCTTTTGTTGAGCGGCGGTAACGGACACGCGGCCGAGTCGACCGGAGGCGGTAGTCCAGGTGGCTCGCCGTGAATGGCGGCCCAACATAGTGAACGGGAGGCGCGAAGTGAGTCGAGATTTCGTTGGCGCCCTCCTGCAACTAAATGCGGAGAAGGGTGTCTCGCGAGAACAGCTCGTGAGAACCGTGGAAGAGGCCATCCAGTCCGCATATCGTCGCTCGCCGGGTGACGAAGACATCCACGTCAGAATCGATGCTGAGTCCGGCAAGGTGCGCGTTTTCCGCGCCCGCATGGTCGTCTCGGAGGTCGAAGACGCCGCCACTCAGTTCACGGTGGAAGAGGCGCAAGCCGTTCAGCCGGACGCCGAAGTGGGCGATCTCGTCGAGACCGAGCAGCTGGACCAGGAAGCCTTCGGCCGAATTCACGCCCAGACGGCCAAGCAGGTTGTCCTGCAGCGGCTCCACGAAGCTGAGCGGAACGTCGTCTTCGACGAATACGCCAGCCGCGAAGGCGAGCTGATCACCGGCACGGTTTCGCGTATAGAGCCGCGAGCCATCGTCCTGGACGTGGGCAAGGCAGAGGCCATCCTCTCCACCACGGAACAGTCGCCGCTCGAGCACTACCGCATGGGCCAGAACGTGAAGGCATACGTTCTGGAGGTCCGCCGCAGCGCCAAGGGCCCGCAGGTTTACGTCAGCAGAACCCACAAAGGCTTCCTGCGCCGCCTCTTCGAGCTTGAGGTTCCGGAGGTTCACGCCGGCACCGTCGAGATCAAGGCGATCGCGCGCGAAGCCGGCAGCCGGTCCAAGGTCGCGGTCACATCGCGCCAGGTCGGGCTCGATCCGGTCGGGGCAACTGTTGGGCAGCGCGGCGCGCGCGTTCAGGCCGTGGTCGCGGAACTCGGCGGCGAGAAGATCGACGTGATTGAGTGGTCCGAGGACGCCTCGAGCTTTGTCGCCAAGGCCCTCAGCCCGGCTCAGGTCATAGAAGTCCGGATCGATGAAGAACATCGCATCGCCAATGTCGTCGTGCCCGAGCGAATGCTTTCTCTGGCCATCGGCCGCGAGGGGCAGAATGCCAGGCTGGCTGCCAAGCTGACCGGCTGGCGAATCGACATCCGCAGCGACGTCTCGGTGGCCGAGGCCGCCAGGCTTGAGGCGGAAGCGTCGGTCGAGGCCGCCAGGCTTGAGGCCGGAGCGTCGGCCAATGCGGATCTCCTCGCCGAAGCGTCGGCCGTGAACGAAGAACCCACAGAATCAGAGACTCCACTTGAGGCCGTGGCTCTCGGAGACGCCGAAGCCCCGGTCGAAACTGAGCCGGAAGCGCCGGCCAAGCCCAAGCGCCGCAAGGCAGCCGCGAAGCCAGACGCCAGCGACGCTGCCGAAGAGATCGCGGAAACCACCGAAGAGGTGGCTCCGTAGTCCGCGGGGCGCCTCCGCGGCGGTTTCCAACCAGGACTTGCGTCGTCTGCCGCACGGCGCAGCAGAAGCGCGATCTCCTCAGGATCGTGCGGACACCAGACGGGCGGGTCGTGATCGATCCAACCGGCAAATTGCCAGGCCGTGGGGCCTACGTGTGCGACAAACCAGAGTGCCGTCAGGGTGCACTCGACAAAGGATCGCTCCAGCGAGCGCTGGAAGTGCCGATCCCGGCTGAACTCCGGGCCGAACTGACAGGGGACGCCAGCAGGCTCGAAGCAGGAGGTAATCGTGGCCAAGAGTAGGAGCGGAACGAGAGGCCGTAGGGGACCTCGCAAGCCGCCGCGCCGCGATCCAAGCTTGATGGGGCCCAACGGCCTGCCGCTCGATCCGAAAGATCGCAGCGCCCTGGAGCTACCGTCCAGCATCACGGTCAAGGATCTCGCGGACGCGCTCAGCGTCAACCCCGCGGACATCATCCGTGAGCTCATCAAGAGCGGCATTTTCGCCAACATCAACCAGGCGATAGACCGCGAGACCGCGTCGCTCGTAGCCGAGGAACTCGGATACGAGGTTTCGGACGTAGTTGTGGCCGGCCCCGGCATCTCCGACGGCGCCGACGGCGAATCCGCCCCGGTCGCCGCCGCCACCAAGGAGCAGCTCTTCGAGGAGGACGATCCCTCCTTGATGCTGCCGCGCGCCCCGATCGTGACCGTCATGGGCCACGTCGACCACGGCAAGACCTCGCTGCTCGACGCCATCCGCACCACCAAGGTCGCGGCCGGCGAGCGCGGTGGAATCACTCAGCACATCGGCGCCAGCGAAGTTGTCATGAAGGACGGCCGCCGCGTCGTCTTCCTGGACACTCCTGGCCACGAGGCGTTCACCGCCATGCGCGCCCGCGGCGCCAAGGTCACGGACATCGCCGTGGTCGTGGTCGCGGCGGACGACGGCGTCATGCCCCAGACCCTCGAAGCGATCGACCATGCCCGAGCGGCGAAGGTGCCGATCGTCATCGCCCTCAACAAGATCGACAAGCCGGATGCGAATCCGGATCGGGTCAAGAACGGGCTGGCGGAAGCCGGCGTCGTTGTCGAGGAATACGGCGGCGACGTTCCGATGGTGGCTGTGTCTGCCAAGGCACGCATCGGCTTGGACGAATTGCTCGAAATGATCATGCTCTCGGCGGACCTGCTGGAGCTGAAGGCCAACCCCAAGCGGGCGGCCGTCGGCACCATCGTGGAAGCCGAACTGGACAAGGGACGTGGCCCTGTTGCCACGGCTCTGGTCTCCACCGGAACCCTGCGCGTCGGCGACGTCATCGTCGTCGGCGAGACGTACGGCAAGGTCCGCGCCCTCGAGAACGAACACGGCAAGCGCATCACCAAGGCCGGCCCGTCCACCCCGGCCGTGGTCCTGGGCCTGTCGGACGTTCCCCAGGCCGGTGACATCCTCCGGGTTGTCGCCGACGAGAAGACCGCCCGGTCCATCGTGGAAGAGCGAAAGATCGCATCTGCCGCGCGCACGGAAGGCACCGGCAAGGCCACCCTGGAGGATCTGTACGCTCAGATCCAGGCCGGCCAGACCAAGGAACTGCGAATCATCCTCAAGACGGACGTGTCCGGTTCCCTCGGAGCCATCACGCACGCCTTGCAGCAGCTCTCAACCGATGAGATGCGGATCAACGTCCTGCATGAGGCCGCCGGTGACGTCACCGACAACGACATCATGTTGGCCGCCGCATCAAACGCGATCGTCGTGGCCTTCAGCACGAAGGTGACCGATACCGCCCGGCGAGCCGCCGAGGCGGAAAAGGTGGACGTTCGAACCTACGACATCATCTACAAGCTCACCGACGACATCTCCGCGGCTCTTCGCGGTCTGCTCGAGCCGGTGCAAGTCGAGACCATCGAGGGTCGGGCCGAGGTTCGGAAGATCTTCAAGGTCGGCAAGGTGGCGATCATCGCAGGCTGCTACGTTACCGACGGCCGCATTGTTCGAGCGAGCGGTGCTCGCGTCTGGCGCGGCGGCAAGGTCATCCTCACGGACCGGATCGAAGGCCTGCGCCGCATGAAGGATGACGTTCGCGAAGTCGCGACGAACTTCGAGTGCGGTATCAGCCTTCAGGGCACCAACGACCTGGTCGAAGGCGACATCATCGAGTGCTTCACCCAGCAAATGGTGAGCCGGGCGGCCGGTTGAGCGCGCGGCAGCGTCTCAGATCGCCGCTCCGTCGAGCGCAGACCGAGGCGCCTACGAGTACCGGAGCGAGCGCACTTTGGTGCGTGAGCGAGGAACGCAGGACGGCAACGACGGTATGAGCCGGCTGAGCGAGCGAGCTCGATCGTTTGCTCCGTCGAGCGCAGACCGAGGCGCCGACGAGGCGCCAGGCAAGCCTGGCGACCGGAGCGAGCGCACTGACGTGCGTGAGCGAGGATCGCAGGAGGCAACGAAAGTATGAGCCGGCTGAGCGAGCGAGGTCGATGACACAGCGAACTGACCGGCTGGACGAGCTTCTTCGTCAAGAGATCGGCAAGGCTCTGGAACGCGACGTGACGGACCCACGCATTGGGTTCGTCACGGTCACGGATGTGGAGACTGCGCCGGACCTCTCGCGGGCCCGAGTCTGGGTCAGCATCATCGGCTCGGATGAAGAGCAGAAGAAGACCCTGGCCGCGCTCAAGAACGCGATGCCGTTTGTTCGGCATAGCCTGGGGTCCAAGATCCGGATTCGGCGAATCCCGGAGCTGGACGTGCGGATCGACGACTCGACTCAGCGCGGCTCGCGGGTGCTCCAGATCCTCAACGACCTGAACGCCGGCCTGGATCCGGATGCGGACGCGCCCAAGGTGGAATTGCTGCCGACTCCGGTGACGCGGTTTCATCACGAAGGCGACCTTGACGAAGAGCCGCCGTCTGCGGCTGCCATCGACGAGGAGGCTTCCAAGCCTCGGCCGCGGTCGTCACGCGGACCGAACGCGGGATTCGGCGGCAAGGGTGCCCACGGGAAAGGAACCTACACCGGGAAACCGGCGACTCGTCGGAGGCCCAAGTGAGTGGAGTTGAGAGGGGAGTGGTGGCCAGAGTGGCGCCTCGCGCCGATGCCGGCGCGGGGGCGGGCAATGGCCTGGCCGCGGCGCAGGCCGTGGGGCCACGCGCCGGGGCCGGCGCGGCGCAGGCCGTGGGGCCACGCGTGGATCTGTCGGCCTACGCGGCCGCGGTTCCTGATGGAGTCGTCGAGATGCTGCGGCGCGGCAAGCGCGTCCTGACGATCTGCCACGAAAACCCCGAGGCGGACGCTCTTGGTTCCGCCCTGGCCATTGCCATGCTCGTCGAGGCCAATGGGGGAGTGGCTACTCCGGTCTGCGCGGACGCAATGCCAACCATGTATCAATTCATGCCCGGCATGGACCGCTTTCGACGCGAGCCTGACCCGGCGATGGACTACGACCTGCTCGTGGTCGGCGACTGCGGTGAGTTGGAGCGGATCGGCCCCGTGCTGGAGTCGCACCGCGACCTGTTCTCCCGCGTCCCCATCCTGGACATAGACCACCACAAGTCCAACCCGCGCTTCGGCGCAGTGGATTGGGTCGACGCCACGAGTTCCGCCACGTGCGAGATGGTGACGTTGCTGGCATGGCGGATGGGTATTCCACTTACCGCAGGTGAGGGGATGATGGCCACTGCGCTGGCGGGCGGCGTGATCATGGACACGGGCAACTTCCAGCATCCAAACGTGACGCCGCGGACGCTCGTCGTGTCGGCCGCGTTGCGCGAGGCGGGCGCGCCGCTCTCCGAGCTGGCTCGGCGCCTCTACCGCTCCAAGCCGAACTCGCAGCTGCTGCTCTTCGGGCGCGTTCTGGGGCGCCTGGGCACGGATCTTGATGGCCGGCTCGTCTGGTCCACTCTGGAAGTGGCCGATCTGGCGGCCACCGGCTCCAACTCGGCCGAGTCGGAAGGTCTGATCGATCTGCTCTCCCAATCGGAAACATCGGAGGCCTCCATTCTGTTCAAAGAAGTCGCGGGCAACGGGTCCACGCGCGTCAGCATCCGGACACGGGACGGTGGCGTCGATGCGACCGTTCTGGCGGGCACCTTTGGCGGCGGCGGGCACGCTCGAGCTGCCGGTGCAACCGTGGCCAAGCCTCTCGCCGAAGCGCGCGAGGTCGTGCTGGCCCGTGCCGCCACGCTCGTAGCCGAGGTTCAGCGCTAGTGGGTAACTCAGGACCCGGCATGGATGGCATTCTTGTTGTCGCGAAGGAACCGGGCTACACCTCGCACGATGTCGTCGCCCTCGTTCGGCGGCTAACTGGGACGAAGCGCGCCGGCCACGGCGGAACCCTCGA
>DASVKT010000297.1:0-4093 GCA_036385235.1 Candidatus Limnocylindrales bacterium
GTGGAGCTCACCGTCGGCGGCACGGTGGGCAACGACGCCGGCCGCCCGGCCGCCCTTGTCGGGCTCGCCGCCTTCAAAGAGCAGGTCCACGACCTGGTATTCGTCGAAGAACTTGACCCCGTGCTTGATGCACTGCTGGTACAGGGTCTGAAGGATCATGTGCCCGGTTCGGTCTGCCGCGAAGCAAGCCCGGCGGACGGGACCCTCGCCGTAGTTGCTGGTGTGGCCGCCGAAGCGGCGCTGGTCGATCTTGCCGTCCGGCGTGCGGTTGAACGGCAAGCCCATGTGCTCGAGCTCGATGACCGTCTCGATGGCCTCACGGGCCAGGATTTCGGCAGCATCCTGGTCGACGAGGTAATCGCCGCCCTTGATCGTGTCGAACATGTGCCACTCCCAGTGGTCCTCCTCGAGGTTGCCGAGAGCGGCGCAGACACCGCCCTGGGCAGTGCCGGTGTGGGAGCGAGTGGGATAGAGCTTGGTCAGGACTGCGGTGTTGACGCCTTCACGCGCCAGCTCAAGCGCGGCCCAGAGGCCCGCCCCGCCGGCGCCGACGACGATGGCATCGTATGGGTAATCCATGGCTCAGGCCCCCGGAAGCTTGACGGTCATGACGACGATCGTCCCCATCATGAAGACGAAGGCGCCGGCCAGGTACAACACTGACAGGGTGAGCGTGCGCTTGCCACCCTTGATGTAGTCCATGGTCACGGTCCGCATGCCGAGGATCATGTGAGCCAGCACGATGACGAGCATCAGCCAGTCCAGGCCGCGCCGCAGAACGCTGTTCCATGCCTGCGTAAAGATCCAGCTGGCCGTCTGGTCCTTGGGGTCGCTCAGGAAGTGCTGCATGCTGAAATGGGCAAGGGCAAGCACGAAGAGCGCCACGCCCGACAGCCGCATGAAATACCAGGCTCCCAGTTCGAAGCCGCCACTTTGCGGGCGGGGCCGGCCGGAGCGCGAATAGAGTGCCATCTCGACGCTCCTCCTAGATGCCCAGAGCCGGGCGCATGATGATGAAGGCGCCGGGCAGGCCCACGCCGAGGAAGATCACCCAGTTCGCGTACCACATCTGCTTGTGGTAGACGGTCAGACGCGGCCAGAAGTCCATCAGCAGGATCCGGACGCCGTTGAGGGCGTGATAGAAGAGGGCGGCCCCGATGAGGACCTCCATCGACCGGCCGAGCGTGCTGGCGTAGAACTTCAGGAGATCGTCATACGCGTTCGGGTTGGCGCCGGCCAGGAAAATGTCGAAGACGTGCAACAGGACAAAGGCAAAGATGCCTATGCCCGAGATGCGGTGGAAGGCCCAGGCCAACATCCCTTCTGAGCCACGGTAGCGAAGCAGCATGCAGCCTCCCAAGCGTTGCCTGGCCGGGTTCATCCGGACCAGGATGTGAGGACCTCCAGGCCGTGACGGCCCTTAGGACTCCAGGCGGGCGACGACCGCGTCGGCGAACTCACTCGTGCCGGCGGATCCGCCCAGATCGTACGTAGTCGCGCGACCCTCGGCGATGACATCGCGAATTGCGGCCTCGACGCGCTCCGCCGCCGCTTGCTGGCCGATATGGCGGAGCAGCAGGACGCCGGAGAGCATCAGGGCAGTGGGATTGGCCTTGTTCTGGCCGGCGTACTTCGGGGCCGAGCCGTGAACCGCTTCGAAGACCGCGGCGTCCGGCCCGATATTGGCCCCGGGGGCCACACCGAGTCCACCCACCAGACCGGCGCATAGGTCGCTGACGATATCGCCATAGAGATTCGGCAGGACGAGCACGTCGTACATCTCGGGCTTCTGCACGAGCTGCATGCACATGTTGTCCACGATGCGGTCTTCAAAGGCGATCTTGCCTTCGTACTCCGCTGCGATCGTGCGGCAGCTCTCGAGGAAGAGGCCGTCCGAGAACTTCATGATGTTGGCCTTGTGCACGGCCGTGACTTTGCGGCGGCCGTTGGCGACCGCGTACTCGAAGGCGTAGCGGGCGATCCGCTCGCTGGCGGCGCGCGTGATGATCTTGATGCTCTCCGCCGCATCCGGGCCGACCATGTGCTCGATGCCGGCGTAGAGGTCTTCAGTGTTTTCTCGGACGATGACCAGGTCCACGTTGTCGTAGCGGGTCTTCAGACCCGGAATGGACCGGACGGGCCGGAGATTGGCGTACAGACCGAGCGTCTGGCGTAGCGCCACATTGACGGACCGGAAGCCGACGCCGACCGGCGTGGTGATCGGCCCCTTGATCGCGAGCTTGTTGCGCAAGATGGAATCGAGGACGGCCTGCGGAAGCGGCGTGCCTTCCTTGGCCATGACCGCCTCGCCGGCATTCATGACCTGCCACTCGAACTCGACACCCGAGGCGTCTAGGACGCGCCTGGTCGCCTCGGCCAATTCGGGGCCGATACCGTCGCCTGGGATAAGAGTTACTACATGGGACATGTTCGGAATTCTAGCCGTTAGACATGGGGCCCGGCGAGCGTCGGCGGGGTGCCGGCGGTTGCGCCCTCGCGACCATGGCGCGGCACGGGCTAAATGCGCCTCGTCACACCATTCGCAGCCACCGCGTCGTCTGCCCGCTGCCGGCAGCAAGCGGATTGGATTGGGGGAGACGATTGAAGCAGCCGCCGCTCGCGGGCCTCCTGGAGGATCGGGAAGCTCGCCTTCATCACGGCCGATCGGGTCGCCAAGGCTATCTCGTCGCGCTGCCGGTTGTTGCGGCCGTCGTGGCCGTTGCGCTCCTGGGCATGCTGGGATCGAAGGTCGCTCCGGAAGGCAAGGTCCGGCCGTCGGCATCCGGTGCGCTGGCTATTGCTCCCGGCTCTCCGTCCCCGGCCCACACACTGCGGGCGGATGACCCGGCGCCGAGCCCTTTTGACATCCCCGGTTTCTCGACCATTCGAGTGAACATAGGCGATACGGTCACGGAGGGTCTTCCGCCGGATACTCTGCCGCTCGACGCAGACGGCGGGAACTTCCTCTACGCCACGGGCGACAATTTGTTTGTCCTGACATCTACGCAGACCACGGTCTCAGTCGGTGCGGCTCGTTCATGTGGGCACATAGAGCGGGCAGCGATGTCCGGGTGAACGTCATCTATTCGGAGATCGTCCCGGCCGGCTACTCCGGGGACGGCAGCGCGGGTTGCCCAAACTTCGGCGACACCGTGGATTGGTACGTTTCGATCACCGACTTCACGGGGCTGACCCACCAGGTTGCGTCCGGAACTTACGCCGTACCGCCTGGCGCCGGCCCGGCATCGGCCACTCCGAGCGTGGCGATCACCGACGTCACGTACGGGTTCAGCCGCCCAGACTGGACGGGAGAGTCCGGCTTGGTCGAGGTCCATTTTCTCGCGGGAGACACCCTCGTCTTCAGGAGCGAAGCACTCATCCTTCCTGCGCAAGTGAACCTCAGCTACGGACGGCTGGTCGTCGTTTCGTCTGGACCAGCGGCAGCCAACAGGGTCGACGGCCCGCTGTCGGTCTGGTCGACCACGGATTGGTCGCTGCCGCTTGATGCCATCGGCCTGACATCGGGCGCGGTCGCCCTCAGTCGCGACGGCCAGAGCCTCGCCTTCGCGGGCTGCGACAAAGTGGGTTGCAACTCGCTGGAGACATTCGCGCCCGGTGTCCACTGGGGCATACAGCTTCCCATTCCGGCGACCTTCGTTTCGGTCGACTCGGGCCCGAACTCACGTTTCAACGCGACAGCCTGGATTTCCTCTGCGCCCGACGGCACGCCGTACATCGGTATCGAGAGCGCGCTCGGCGGCAAGGAGATCGCCCTCGTAGGAATGGATCAACCGATATGGACCTGCGTGCAGGACGACGCCCTACTGTGGCTTTCGCTGGGCCCAGACGGAAGTGCCCACCTGAGTCGACTGGATCTGCAATCGGTGCTCCAGGCGGCATAGTGCCGCCATCGCCGAAGCGCGTCTTCGCGTGCCTGCTAGGATCATTTCAGATGTCGCCGAGCCCGCTGGGGCCTTCGCTCCTAACCCTCGGCTCGGACACGAGAATCGGAGCTGCCGGGCGTGAAAATTCAGGAAGCGGACGCGAAGTCGCTCTTGCTGGCGCAGGGGTTGCCGGTCCCGCCGTGGACGGT
>DASVKT010000298.1:0-2944 GCA_036385235.1 Candidatus Limnocylindrales bacterium
TCCCGCGCCGTTTGCTTACTAGGAGACGGCAATGCTGCACGACATCTGGTTCCTACTGATCGCCGTTCTCTGGATCGGCTACTTCGTTCTGGAAGGCTTCGACTTTGGGCTCGGCATCCTGCTGCCCTTTCTGGGTCGCAACGACACGGAGCGCCGACAGCTCATCAATGCCATCGGCCCGGTCTGGGACGGCAACGAGGTCTGGCTGCTGGTCGCCGGCGGGGCAACCTTCGCGGCGTTCCCCAACTGGTACGCCACGCTCTTCAGCGGCTTCTACATGGCCCTGTTCCTCATCCTGGTCGCTCTCATCCTCAGAGGCGTCGCCTTTGAGTACCGCGGCAAGCGGGACAGTGCCGGGTGGCGCCAGGGCTGGGACTGGGCGATCTTCATCGGCTCCGCCGTACCGGCGCTGCTCTGGGGCGTCGCCTTTGCGAACATCGTCGCCGGCGTCCCGATCGATCAGAACATGGAATACACCGGCAACCTGTTCACTCTGCTGAACCCGTTTGGGTTGCTCGGCGGAGTTGTCACCCTGACGCTCTTCATGACTCACGGCGCCGCCTATATCGCCCTCAAGACGGAAGGCGTGGTGCGAGAGCGAGCGAACAAGATTCTGGCATTCATCGGGCTAGTCGCGGCGGTCTCCGCAGTGGCGTTCCTGGGCTGGCTGCAGGCTTCCACTCTGGTGGCAACTTCGGCCGCCGTTTCGGTCGGAGCCGCCGTCGCACTCGTTGCAGCTCTGCTGGCCAACCGGCTTCGCCACGAAGGCTGGACCTTCTCGTTCACGGCCGTAACGATCGCGTTGGCAGTGGTGGCGCTCTTCCTGCACCTCTACCCCAACGTGATGCCCTCGTCCACCAACGCGGCCTACAGCCTGACGATCAACAACGCGTCGTCCACGGACTACACGCTGGGAATCATGACCGTGGTAGCCGTGATCTTCACGCCGCTCGTCCTCCTCTACCAGGGTTGGACCTACTGGGTCTTCCGCAAGCGCATATCGGCCGCCCGAGTCCCGGACGCTTCCGAACTCGCAACGCCATCGGCCTGACGCGGCCGTGAGGACGCGACTCTGAGGGCCATCGACCCTCGACTGCTGCGCTATGCCCGCGCCACGTCGGTAGCTCTTGCAGCCGCCGTTGCGCTCGGAATAGCGACTGCGGGCATCGCCGTCGCTCAGGCCTGGTTGCTGGCGACGGCGATCACTTCGGCCTTCATGGGCGGAGCCGGCTTCGCCGCGCTCCAGGCCACGTTGATCGCCCTGGCAATCGTGCTGGCGGCGCGAGCCGTAGTGGCGTGGGCACAGGAATCGGTCGCCCGACGATGTTCCGCCGCGGTGAAGTCGAGCCTGCGGATGCAGCTGCTGCGGCATGTCGCGACACAGCTGCCCGGGCGCGACGGCGATCCCGAGAACGGCCACGCCAGCGGCGAGGTGGTAGCCCTCGCTACCCGCGGACTGGACTCGCTGGATGCCTACTTCGGCCGGTATCTGCCTCAGGCCGTCCTGGCGATGATCGTGCCGCTGGTGGTGATTGCCTGCCTCGCAACGGCGGACTTCGTGGCCACCATCACTGTGGCGCTCACGATCCCACTGATCCCATTCTTCATGGCCCTGATCGGTTCCTACACCGTCCGCCGCCGCCAACGGCGCTGGGATGCGCTCGCTAGGCTCTCAGGGCACTTCCTGGACGTCGTGACCGGGCTGCCAACCCTTCGCGTGTTCGGGAGGTCCGCGGCGCAGCTGGGACGCCTGGAGCGCGTCACCAACGAATACCGGCGCGAGAGCATGGCCACGTTACGAGTTGCCTTCCTCTCCGCGTTTGCGCTGGAGTTGACGGCCACGCTCTCCGTGGCGCTCGTCGCGGTCGGCGTGGGCTTGCGGCTGGTCGATGGATCGCTGGACCTTCGAACCGGCCTCTTCGTCCTGATCCTGGCGCCCGAGGCATACCTGCCACTCCGAAACCTGGGCTCGAGCTTCCACGCTTCCGAGGAAGGAATGGAGGCGGCCGGCCGGGTCTTCAAGATCATCGAAGGTGCGCCCGAAGGCGGGGTCGGCGGCCGGCCCGGGGGCGGGGCCGCGCCCGTTCCAGATCTTCACGGAGCCGAGATCCGCATCGAGGGCCTCACCGTCCACCAGCCGGGCCGCGCCCTCGACGCCCCGTTCGAGGCCACCCTGACGCTCCGGGCGGGCGAGGTTGTGGCCATCGCAGGACCCAGCGGCGCCGGCAAGAGCACCCTCATCGACGTCCTGCTGGGCCTGCGGAGCGCCGACGGGGGCAGCGTCTTGATCATCGGCGCCGATGGCGCATCCGTGGCCGTTTCCTCGCTGGACCGCGTGGCCTGGCACCGCAACGTGGCCTGGGTACCGCAGCACCCCTACTGCTTTCCGGGCACCGTGGCCGAGAACATCCGCCTCGCGGTGCCGGACGCATCTGATGCCGCAGTGCGCCACGCCCTCGCGGCGGTGGACATGGCGGACCTCGACCCCACCACTTCCCTCGGCGAGGCCGGCACCGGTCTCTCATCCGGACAACGCCGCCGCCTCGGCGTGGCCCGAGCCCTGCTCCGCGACGCCCCAATCCTGATCCTCGACGAACCTACGGCCGGTCTGGACGCGGTCTCCGAGGAAGTCGTCCTGGCCTCTGTGCGGGCCGCCGCCCAAGATCGCAACCGGGCCGTCCTCCTGGTCGCTCATCGGCCCGCGGCGCTGGCCGTCGCCGACCGCGTGGTCACGATCGTGTCCCGCTCGGAGGTGCCGGCATGAGTGCGCGTCCGAGCATTTCGTCAGCCGCTGCCCTCTGGCGCATCGCCCGGATCGGCCGGCCCGTGACCGGCCGCATGTTGTTGGCCGTGGTCGCCGGAGTCGGCGCCGCTGGTGCCGCGATTGGCCTAACGGCCACGTCCGCATGGCTCATCTCCAGAGCCGCGGAACGGCCGCCGGTTC
>DASVKT010000299.1:0-8253 GCA_036385235.1 Candidatus Limnocylindrales bacterium
CGGGACTGGTTCGCCGGTCTTCGGTTCGACGGACGCAGCCCTTACGGCGACAACTTCTCCTACGAGGGCTGGCACGGCCACTACGACCTGGCGAAGCTCAACCTCGGCCACCCGGACGTCCGAGCGCACCTCTTCGGCGCCGTTGAGAGCTGGATCCGCGACTTCGGGATCGACGGCCTCCGGCTCGATGCCGCCGATGTCGTCGACCTCCGTTTCCAGCGCGATCTGGCGGCCTGGTGCCGCAGTCTCAAGCCGGACTTCTGGCTCATCGGCGAGGTCGTCCACGGCGACTACCGGCGCTGGGCAAACCCCGAAACGATCGACTCGGTGACCAACTACGAGGCCTACAAAGGCCTCTACTCCAGCCTGGCCGACCGCAACTACTTCGAGATCGCCTACGCGCTCAACCGCCAGTTCGGGCCCGCCGGCATGTATAGGGGCCTGCCGCTCTACAACTTCGTCGACAACCACGACCAGGACCGCGTCGTGGAGCACCTGCCCCAATCGCGGCTCCTCTACCCGCTCTACGTGATGCTCCTCACGATGCCCGGCGTGCCGTCGATCTACTACGGCTCCGAATGGGGGCTGGCGGGCAAGCGACGGCCCGGCGACGACAGCCCAGCCCGGCCCGCGCTCGAACCGGCCGACGGCCCAAAGACGGGCACCGAGCCGGATCTGGCAGCTGCGATCCGACGCCTCGCCGCCGTCCGAGCAGAGTCGCCGGCCTTGAGGCGCGGCGACTACACGCAGCTCCACGTCGCCGGCGAGCAGATGGCGTTCAAGAGGGAGCTGGACGGCGAAGTCATCGTGGTCCTCCTCAACTCGTCGGACAAGCCCGTTGAGATGACCGTGCCGAACCATCGGCCGGGCGAGTGGCAGGACCTGCTCAACGGCGGTGCGGTGGCCACAGCGGGTGGCTCGCTACGGACTCTGGTCCCCGCCGGCTGGGGGCGAGTGCTGAGGGCCAATTAGCTGATGGAGTCGGCCGTGGGTTCGGCCGTGGGGTCGGCCGTGGGGTCGGCCGTGGGTTCGGCCGTGGGTTCGGCCGTGGGTTCGGCCGCGCCTGCGACCACCGCCGTCTCCCGCTTCGTCATCCAATACAGCGAGAACGACGCTGCCGCTATGACCATCATCATCACGTAGTCGTCGGCCATATACCGCCAGGGGCGATACATGTCACCGGCGAAGGCCGTGCCGACCAGCAGCCACGCAACGAGCGAGGCCAGCAGGGCGGAAGCAAGCGTCCGAGTAAGCTGATCCGGCGGGGCGCGGTAAACGCGCCACAAAGCGAGCATCGCCGATCCGTAAAGGATGATATCCAAGAGCAGGGCTGGGATGCCGAGCTCAGCGGCCACCTCAGGGAACATCGAGTGGGCCCAGTCCACTGCGAGCTTAGCTTCGGGCGGGCGGTAGTGGCCGACATACTGGCCCTGGAACTGGTCCAACCCAATGCCCAGCAGCGGGTGATCGACAGCCATCCGTAAGCCGGCCTCGGTGGCATACCAGCGCTCCAGCAGCGATCCGCGGCCGGACAATGTAGACGGGTTCCAGGAGTCGAACCGGCTCTCGCCCATCAGCGAAACCATGGCACTGCGATAGGCCGAATTGACGGGCGGGACCACCTGTAGGAAGAAGGCCGGCCAAGGAATCACCACGGCCGAAAGCATGGTTATGGCCAGCAGGATCTTGATCCGATTTCGCCGCGTTCCGACCAGCAGAAGAACCAGTACAACGCAGCCACCGAACGCAGCCAGATATCCGCTCTTGGAGAAAGTTAGGAAGAGGCTGGCCAGATCCACGGGAACAGTTACGACCAGCGCAGCCACGACCACACGGGGCAGACGGCAATAGCCGAGCCGGATGGCCAGGAGCAAGGCGAGCAGGAATGGCGTCGTCATGGCCAGCATCTCGCCGAAAAGGCCCACGTTGAAGTAGGTAAGGCGAGAGAAGTAGAGCCGGTTTGTCTGCAACACAGACAGCGACCAACCCATCGCCGGGACAGTCTGGACGATATTCAGCAGGCCGCCGATGCCGACGGAGACGGCCATGGCAACGAGCATCCAGACCAGATAACGCTTGGTCGGTCTCACAAGCAGCAGGAAGAGGGCCATCGAGGCGGGCTCCAGGATGCCGTGGAGCAAGATCGTGGCACTCAGCACTCTGTCCGGCGACATCGCCGTGGACAGACCCGCCAGCGTCAGCATGGAAATCATGGCTGCGACCGCCACGACTGGCAGCGACACCCGGGAGCGCCATCCGGCCGGAACCACCGGCGACTCGGCGCCGGGCCGTAGCACCGCAGGAGCCGGCTGCGGATCGCGCAAGACCAGGCCAACCGCCAGCGCCACGGAGAAGATCGTCTGAGCGATCACCTGTACGGGGATGATCAGCCAGCAGATCTGCGCCACGTTGACGACCGGCGTTAGCAGCAGCACCACCAGCAACCCGATGCGAGGGCGCAGCACGCATAGGGCCACAACCAGCGCGGCAAGGAGCGGCACGAGACCCGCGATATCCCGCGCCGGTTGCCCCAAACCTGAACCATAGACACCCGAGACGATGTCATACGGGTCGTGCCCGTTGAACGAGGCGATCAGGAGTGTGGCGACGAACAGGGCAGCGGCGGCGATGACCCTGACAACGGGGCGGCCGCGTCGTTCTTTCAGCCCGGCCGAACGCAAGACGGCCCGTACCACTTGTCTTGGTTCCAGCAATCGAGACCGTCCAATGCGGGAATGGGCCGCTGAGTCGCTCGGATCGTACGCCAAGTCAGGTGCTCCGCGCTATTTCCGGACCAGGGCCCCCGGCCGGTCGGCGTCGATCAGACCTGGGCCGGCTCCGTCACCGCCGGCAGCCGGCATGAGGTGCTGGATCCACAGACGAATCTCTCTTCGAAGCCGAACGGCGTAGAGATTACGACGCGCCAGAGGCTGACGAATTCGCGGCGGCACAGCTGGCAGACCTTTCCCCCGCGGCTGCCGATCTGCGGGTGGCCCAAAGGAACCTGATCGGGCTGCGGCCAGGCCACGTTGGCAACCACGGGCGGCGACGCTGTGACGGGCCGAGCCGGCGACGTGCCCCACGGGACGAAAGTCGCCACTGGCACCGCAACGGGCACCGGGGCAAGGGCCGGGACGGGGGCGGGCGATGGAGCCGCCGGTACAACATCGGGCGTTGCCGCCGGGGCTGTCGTCGCCGCCGGCGCTGTCGCGGCGGGACTCGAAACGGGAGCCAGCGGAATGAACGCAGTCGGCGACACAGCCGGCGCCGCAACGGGCCAGGCAGGCGGCTGGGCCGACGCGGCGGGACTCGAAACGGGAGCCGGCGGAATGAACGCACTCGGCGACACAGCCGGCGCCGCAACGGGCCAGGCAGGCGGCTGGGCCGACGCGGGCCAGGAAGCCGACGCGGGCCAGGGCGCGGATGCGGGCGACGGCCGCATGGCAACCGGCCATCCCGACGTGATCGGCATAGGCTGCGGTTCCGGATCAGGTTCCGGCACCAGCCACAGCGCCGCCGCGCCCGCCTTCGTGCGGTAGTCGAACTTGCATTTAGGACACGCCTTGAGAACCACGTCCCGGGCGAGGTCGGCGCAGTTGGGACAGAAAGTCACGACACGCTCGGCCGCCTCCATCCCCTGGCAACGGGAACAGACGTAGTTCGGGTCCAACCGCTTGAGCTTGAAGAGCTGACCCAGAACAAAGGTCGGCGAAATGCCACCCTTCCCGATCGTCGCCCCAACACCGGCAACTACGTCGCCGATCTTCTCGTTGCGGGCCACGATGCGCTCGTACTCCGGGTTGGTTATCTTCTCCAGGCGGCAGCTCCGACAGATGTGGAGCTCGCGCATCGGCAGGCTGGACCTGATTTCCGCCTGCTCATTGAGAAACTCGAAAACCGGACGCTGAGTATCCGAGACCGGGAATTGCGTAGCTCTGCCGCCGGCCGCGGTCAGCGTCATTTCTATGGCGGCTGCCAGCGTCTCCACGTCACGAGCAAGGTTTGCCGGCATCGATCCGGGATGCGACGCGATCATTACAGCCACGCCCAGCCGAGCCTGCGTCTCGGGCAAGGTGAAATGGGCCACGCCCTCGCTCGATGTGAACGTGACCGAGTCAACGCCCTTCCAGACCTTGGGCGTGGTGTCGCTCGATCCTTCCAGCTTCTTGCCCGCAACTCCAACCGCGCCACCAACGGCTTTGGACGTCAGAGCGCCGGTTTGTTCCAGGACCGCGATGTCGCCGGCGCGACTCCAGAATCTGGCCGGGGTGAATGACTCAGGGCCGGTCCCCGCCAGCCGCGCCAGACGCAGGTCCACTCGGGCCTGGACCCTCCCGAACAGTTCTCGGAACTGGGTGTTGGCGCCCCATGTCTTGCCGATGCTCTTGACGCCGTCGGTCAGGCGGCCGACCACGGTGCAGCCGTCCTCGCCCGGAGCGACCTCGAAAGAGGCCACCACCGGGAACTGCTTCTTCATCATCATCGAGTAGCCGAGCATCCCGCCCCGCTTGGCCTCTATCCTCGTCAGCTGATCGACGGTGATCTGGAAGCCAAGCTCACGCAATGCCTCGGCCAGGACGCGGCGGACTTCAAAGCTAGATGACGAGATCTGGCGCTCGAAATCCAGACCGCAGGTTGCCGACAATTCGACGACTCCGGTTGAAGCTAGTCCTGGTTGTTGGCGGCCGACCCCTAGTCGTCATACGAGTCCGGCTCGCTCGAGCCCTGGTCCGGAGTGGCGGAGTTCCAGTCGTTTGTGCCGGCCGGGCTATTGTCGCCAACGGTGGAGGAACCGTCTTCGTCGTGCTCGCGGTATTCGGCCGCGAGCTCGAATTCGGCGCTGGCCAACACCGCCGACTCTGCCCCGATCTCGGCCGCAACCTGCGCCTGGGAGAGTTCTTCCTGGGCGGCCTCGACGTTGCCGTACGCGGCCCACTCGCCGGCGGCCTGCAGATGCTCCGCCGCCACTTCTTCCATCGTGGCGGATGTGGCCAGCGACGCTTGGCCGAATTCTTCCCAGGTGGCGGCGGCGTCGGTTGGCTGAGTCGCGGCGTCAGAGGTTGAGTCTGGCTGTGGCTGGGCGCCCGACTCCTGCCCGGCAGCAGTGGCGGCGGCAGCGGCCCAGGTGTCGCCCGTGTCGGCGGGCGTCGTGTCGGCGGGCGTCGTGTCGGCGGGCGGAATGTCGGCGGGCGGAATGTCGGCGGGCGCGATGTCGGCGGGTGTCGTGTCCGTCGGCGTGGTGTCCGCGGGCGTGGCGTCGGTCGGTGTCGTGTCGGTCGGTGTCGTGTCGGTCGGTGTCGTGTCGGCGGGCGGAATGTCGGTCGGCGTGGTGTCGGCGTGCGCGATGTCGGTCGCCGCGGTGTCGGCGGGAACTGTGGTTCCCAGCGCGTTTAGAACATCGGCCGCAGCCGGCATCGTGGTCGCGCCATTGCTCGCGGAGACATCCTTACCCACGTCGATCTCGGACATCTACCCACTCCCCGTGTAACCCGAAGGCTTGGCGCCTCGCTAGGGCCCAACCCGTAAATCGTAGCGGCCGGGTCGCACAATCGCCAGAGGTTGTGAGCCTGGTGCACCTCGGTTCGTCGCCCTATGCCATGCCGAACGGTCCCAGAGCCCAGCGCCGTATCTGCTCCAGCGCATCCAGGAAGGTGATGTTGTCGAACAGTCGGGCCGAGTGAAGCATCCATTCCTGGATCTCCTTGGCCCCGATCAACGGCACCAGAACCGCAGCAAGCTGAAGTCGCGTCCAGTTCATGGCGGGCCTAATGTGATGGAACGCCGCGATGAACAGGAACCAGAACTCGAACACGTTGGGAAACAGGAGCAGAACGGCTCGTTGACCGCCAAGCTCGAATGCCACAAACCCGATGATCCGGAAGGCATACAGAACGATGGAGATGGTTCGCTCGGGTCCGGACCAACGCAGCGCGACGATCAGGAAGACGAAGAGGTAGACCTGGTCGGCCAGCTTGTCGAACATCTGGTAGTCCGGCACGCCGCCGAGGTCAAGGACCTGGAACCAGAAGAGATCCGTCAGGTCCACGAAGATCGCCAGAAGTCCGCCGGCCAGCGGCCACTTGAGCGTCGGAAGCGAGCCGAAGATCCGGTATAGCCCGACGACGATGACCTCGAGTGTCACGATCCCCTCCGCGAAATTCCATGCCCCGTGCGACGACTGAGTTTAGCCAGCGCGGACGGCGGAGTCGGGCCGGAGCCGGGCCGACAATTGTTGCGATTACCAGGGGCCGTAACTACTTCCGGCAACCGCGATAGTCCGTCTAGCTTCTCACTCCGCGCCGCCTGGATTGGTCGCGCGCCGCAAGGCCAGATGTTTCGCCACGCCATATCTACAACGCACGTAGTGCAACTACCCGTTCCTGTGGGCAGGCGCGCCCCTACCCTTCGAATTCGAGACCGAATGACGTCGTCGTGCGAATAGCGGGCTGCCGTGATTTTCGATTCAGAGGCGGCCCCCGCAGATGGCGGCAACCACCGCGCCGTCGTCTGGTCTCCCGGAGAAGCCAAACATGCGCAGATACTGGATCGTGCTTGCCTTCGTGGCTGGACTCGTGGCGGCGTGCGGCGGGGCCGCGGCCACCGGCGGTCTGCCGGCCGCGGGGACTCAGAGCGCGCCGGGCGCCACGACCAACGCCACAGGCGGAACCACTACCGCGTTGAACCCCTGCACGTTGCTGACCACCGATGAAGCCGCGACTGCGCTCGGCCAGGCTGTGGATCCGGCGAAAGCGTCGTCCCCGAGTGCCCCCTACTGCTACTTCTACTCCCACGCCAGCGCGGACAACTCGGTCGAAATCTATCTGACCAAGCCGATTTCCTTCCTCCCGAACCAGTCGTCCATCTCCGGGGTGTTTGAGGTGACCAAGGTCTCCGGAGTCGGTGACGCCGCCTACTACGTGAACGACGTCAGCGCGGGCACGGTCGGGCTCAACGTAAAGAAGGGCGAAGCCACATTCGTGGTTTCCGTGGTTCTCAAGGGCGCGACCATTGCCGGTCTTGAAGCCAAGGAGAAGATCCTCGCGATTGCCATCGCGGGTCGAGTCTAGCCGGGTAGAACTGATCCAGGATGGGCGCCGACCTTCACGGGCTTGGCCGGCGCCCGTTCCCCTGACCCGCCTACATCAATGGGCCATAGAACGCCGAGCACCGTATGATTACCGCTTCGGGGTGTGGCCTAGTTGGTAAGGCGCGTGCTTTGGGAGCACGAGATCGTGGGTTCGAGTCCCGCCACCCCGACCATTCGTTCGTCGTCGTCCCCAGTACTTGTCGCCGTCGTCATCAACGACCGCACCGCGGATATTCAGACGGCGTTTAGACGACCGGCCCCTCCCGGCCCCGATTTCCTCTTGGCGATACCGGCGATCCTGGTTTGGTCGCCGCGGAATTGAACCCGCTTTGGTGCGGGCACGGCGGCGGGGATTTGAGGATGTCATTGCCGTCCACGCGCCAAGGTTCAGCCCGGCTCGCCGCGAGCGGAACACGATGAACGCGGAACTCAAGCCCGGCGAGATGATCGACGGCTTCAAGATTCTCCGCCTGCTGGGACAAGGCTCCTCCAGTGAGGTCGTTGAAGCGACCGATCCAAACGGGCGCCTGGTAGTGCTCAAACTGCCACGCGACGCTGCGGTTGCGTCCCCTTCCGCCTTCGATCGGTTTCGTCGGGAACTCGATATCGCCGCGAGGCTGGACCACCCGGGCATTCAACGGTCAATGGACTACAAAGCTGATCGAAGTCGCCCGTACCTGATCATGGAGTACGTGGACGGCGAAACGCTGGCCGATGTCCTGGCCCGTGAGCAGCGCCTGCCGGTGGATCGGGCTGTGGACTTCGCCGGCCAACTAGCCGCGGCGATGGCCTACGCACACTCTCGCGGTGTCGTTCATCGAGACTTGAAGCCACTGAATATCCTCGTCGCCGATGGTAACCGGCTCATCGTAACCGACTTCGGAATTGCCTTGCTCGACGGCGCCAGGCGTATGACATGGCAGTGGTTTGGCGCCTCCCTGGGCACGCCGGACTACATGTCCCCCGAACAAATCCAGGGCAAACGCGGCGATCCGCGGAGCGATGTCTTCGCCATCGGCGGGATGCTTTTCGAGATGCTGACCGGAAGAGTTGCCTGGCGCGGATCAGACACTATGGACATCCTGAACCAGCATCTGAGCGCGCCGGTTCCGAGCCTGAAGGACTACGTGGCAGACGTTCCGCCGGCTGTCGAGGGCATTGTTCGC
>DASVKT010000300.1:0-6094 GCA_036385235.1 Candidatus Limnocylindrales bacterium
GTGGGGCGCCGATGGCCAGGCGCTCATGTTCGATCCGACGAGCACCGCGTCATACGGCATGAGCCAGACTATGCGCTGGTTCCTGGGCGGCATGATGGCCCTCCAGCGTGAGCTGGCTCTCTTCATCGCCCCGAATATCAACTCCTACAAGCGCTACGCGGTGGCTTCGTGGGCGCCGGTGAACGTGGTCTGGGGCCGCGACAACCGTACGACCGGCTTCCGGATCGTGGGGTCCGGGTCTTCTCTCCACATCGAGAACCGCTTCCCGGGCGGCGACATGAACGCCTACCTGGCCTATGCGGCCGAAGTCGGGGCCGGCCTGTACGGCATCCAGCACAAGATCGAGCCGCCGGCCGAATTCCACGGCAACGGCTACGCCGCCACCGCCTGCGACCGCATGCCGCGGGCGCTGTATGAGGCGGTGGCGCTCCTCGAAGGGAGCGAGGCTGCGGTTGAGATCTTCGGGCAGGATGTGGTGGACCACTATCTGAACGCGGCTCGCGTTGAGCGGGATGCCTACGACGCGGCCGTCCACGCCTGGGACCGGCAGAGGTATCTGGAACGGGGGTAGGCCCAGGGGACGAGCGGGCAGCGGGCGGCCCGCGTGGAGCGGGATGCCTACGACGCGGCCGTGCATGCGTGGGATCGGCAGAGGTATCTGGAACGGGGGTAGGCCCAGGCCCTCGCCCCCGACCGGCCGCGAGGCCGAGTCGGCTGATCCGGCGCTCTCGCGGCGCAGGGCCGAGGCGCTGGAACTTGCCGGATTCACATGAGATCGGCACGCGGCAAGGGTCAAGGGGCTGGCGCCGCGGCTACCGGCTCCAATGGGTGCCTGGAACTCGGAATTCGGGCCGTAGCAACGGTTCCATCCACCAAACCGGGACACTTTCACCTGAACTTGGCTGCGAATCTCTGCCGCAGGCGGCGGTTCGCACCAGTTTCGGGTCCGACGGCTTGCCGGATGTCCTTCTGGCGTGAATTCGGCAAGAACTGCCCGCGCGTGGTTCGGGCCGGCAAGTCCGCGACGCCGCGCACCCGCCACGCCCTGCGCACATCAATAAAACCTCAACAGACCTCCGTCTGGATGCTCGAACGCGTCGATGCACCGACGCAAACGACAAGAATCCGACAGGCGGCTCCATAGCAAGCGCGGCCGCATCGGCGGCGCCCGGCAACAACTGGTCCCCACGACGAACTCCGGCGCAATCCTCAATGCGCCGGAGACCAAGTTGTGACTCAGTAACCAAGATGGGTGGGGCCGGCAAGCCGAACGTGCGCCGTCCCCGCCCGACTCTGCCCGGCTACCTGTGGGGAGACGCAGAAGCTATCCATGTCGGCCGGAATTCAAATATGTACTCAGTGCTTCTGCGAGCGGCGACAATCGGCGCGAGAGTTTCTCGTGGAGCGGCGCCGTGTCCACCTGGGCAGATTGAATTACGAAGTCAATCGCACCGGGCGTCATCGGCGGTGAAGGAAGCAGCGTGAGCGGGGCCGTCATTATCTTCATCAGGATGACCGGCGTATGAAGTATCGGCCGGCGCCGGCCCAGGACGCGAAGGGCCACTCGGATGATTTCGTCCATGGACAGGGTCTCCGGGCCGCCCACATCCAGGGCCACGTTCTCCGCCGCGGGCGTCTCCAGGGCATCCGCCACCAGCGCCGCGACATCGTCGACGAACACGGGCGCAAGCAACTGCCGCCCATTCCCGATCTGCGGGATGAACGGCAGCCAGCGCGAGAAGCCCACAAACCTGTTGAGGGAGTGATCTCCCGGACCGTATATCCAGCTGGGCCGGAGGATCGTGTAGACGATGCCGCTGCCTCGGATCGCTTCCTCCGCGCGCCATTTAGCCCGGAACCAGTGCTTTGGGGCATCCGGGGCCGCCCCCGCGCCCGAGATGTAGACAAGTCGCCGGACTCCCGCCGCCTGGGCAGCATTCACCAGGATCTCCGTCCCGGCGGCGTCCACCAGTTCAAAGGTCTGGCCGCGCCGGGGCGCCTCCACGGGCGAGTTGCGGAAGGCCAGGCTGATCACCAGCGTGTCGACTCCGGTCAGGGCGGCCGCCAGTCCTTCCGGCCGAGTTGCGTCCGCCTTCCGATACTCGAATGGCCCGCCGGCAGCGGGTGGTCGCCGCGTCAGAATCACGACGCGATGCCCACGGGAGGCCAGTTCGCGGGCGATCGCTCCGCCCACCAGGCCGGTTCCGCCGGCAACGGCGATTGCTCGTGAGGCTGAGTCCACCGTTGCGCCTCCTGGAGAGTTGTCGGCAGCCGCCGCGTCTGCGCGGCCCCGCCAGAATATGCCCTGGGTCTAGAGTCGACCCCTTTCGCCGAGAGTTGTCTCGGAAACCGCAATCGTGCTCGTCGGCCGCCGATGGGTCGGCCGCCGGTCTGAGGAGAGAGCCAAGTGGGTCCAGCATTGGCCCTGCTGCGCGGCCTGGCAATGCAGTCGCGGCCTGGCAATGCAGTCGCGGCCTGGCAATGCAGTTGCGGCCGCGGCCCTGGTGCTCGGCGTCTTCTCGGGATCTGCGGCGTGGTGGGTCATCCTTGCCCTCAGCGTAGCCGCCTCTCGGAGCCGGCTCGGTCCGATGGCGCTGCGGCGGCTGGCCGTCGGTTCGTCGGTGCTGATCGGGCTGCTCGGAGTGGCTGCCGTCGGAGCAAGTCGGGCCGCCTGATTCGAGGCGAATACCCGGGCGGCCTGCCATCCTCCGAGTAAGCTAGCGGGACACAAATCGAGCCCAGTGGACCCCAGCGGAGGCGCAAGGATGCGGCTGCAGGAGAAGGTTTCCATCATCACCGGCGCAGGCGGTGGGATGGGTCGAGTCGCGGCTCTGCGCTTCGCCGCCGAAGGCTCGCTGGTGGTGGTCGCGGACAACCAGGCGGCAGCCGCCGAAGAGACAGTTCGGCTGGTCAAGGCGGCCGGCGGCGAGGCGACCGCGGTCACCGTCGACATTTCGGCCGAGGCGGACGCCAGGGCGATGGTGGATCACGCCATCGCCACCTACGGTCGAGTCGATGTCCTCTACAACAACGCCGGGGTCATGCCGGAAGCCGATCATTCGGTCGTGGACACCCCGGTTGAGGCCTGGGACCAGGTCATGGCCGTCAACGTGCGCGGCGTTTTTCTGGCCTGCAAATACGCCATACCGAGGATGGTGGAGCGCCATTCCGGCTCGATCATCAACGTATCGAGTTTTGTGGCGATTCTCGGCTGCTCGGTGCCGCAGGACGCCTATACGGCGTCGAAAGGCGCCGTTCTGGCGCTGACGCGGTCGCTGGCCGTGCAGTTCGCGCCGCAGGGAGTTCGAACTAACGCCATCCTGCCGGGGCCGGTGGAGACACCGCTGCTGATGGAATGGCTCGTCAAGGACGAGGAGGCGAAGAAGATCCGCCTCGCCAGGAACCCTTCCGGCCGCTTCGGCAAGCCGGACGAAGTCGCCGCACTGGCGGTCTATCTCGCCTCGGACGAGTCGGCCTGGACGAACGGCGCCTCGCTCGTGATCGACGGCGGCATCAGCGTCAACTACTTCTAGGAGCGTCGATGGCAATGGAATCAAGGCCGGGCGATCTCGCGATCGGGATCGATTTCGGCGGCAGCGGCATCAAGGGCGCCGTCGTCGACATTCGGACGGGGCAACTCGTGGGCAATCGGATCCGCATCCCCACGCCGCAGCCGTCGATTCCACGCGAAGTCGTCGGCGTCGTGGACACGCTGGTGAAGCGTCTCCTCGAGCCCTGGACGGCCGAAGGGTCCGCCTCGCTGGCGGCATCGGACGCCGCGAGCCTGCCCGTCGGTGTGGGCATTCCCGGCGTGACGAGAAACGGAACCGTGCTGACTGCCGCCAATATCGACTCGGGCTGGATCGGATACCAGGCGGAGCGTGAGATGGGTCTGGCGATGGGCCGGACCGTTGCCATCGGTAACGACGCGGACGTCGCGGGTCTGGCCGAACTGCGCTTTGGATCCGGGCGGTTCCAGCGCGGCACGATCATCGTCCTGACCATCGGCACCGGCATGGGATCCGCCATCTTCGCCGACGGTCGCCTGCTGCCGAACACGGAAGTGGGCCACCTGGAGATGAAGGGCCGCGACGCCGAGGAGCGCGTCGCCGAATCTGCCCGCGACCGGCTGAACCTCGGTTGGAAGGAATGGGCCAGCGGCTTCAACGACTACCTGCACCTTCTGGAGCGCCTCTTCTGGCCGGATCTCTTCATCCTCGGCGGCGGCGCGTCCAAGCGATCCGACAACTACATGCAGTACCTGACCGTGAAGACACCGGTCGTGATCGCGACGCTCAAAAACAACGCCGGGATCGTAGGCGGGGCGCTGATTGCGCAAGAGAAGCGGTCGCGCGATGCGGTGCGGATCACGGGCGAGCCTATCTCCTGAGGAGTGGCTCGGCCGGCTCGGCCCGGCTACCGCCGAACCTTGAGGCCCCTCTTGATCTCAACGGCAGCCCAGCGGTAGTGGTTCGGGCCGCATTCGTACACGAACGAGGCCAGGGTGCCGCGGCCGGTCCAAGCATAAATGCCGGGCGCGAATAGCTCGGCATCGGCCGTGGAGCCGGCGAAACGGACCAGGCGCTGTGATGAATCCCGCCAGTCGGCCAGGACGTGCTCCAGCTGATCGTCGCGGTGCTGCTCGTAGATGCGCTGGTTCAACTCCGTGAGCGTGGCCCAGGTGTAGCCCTCGGCGGGCACATGCGGATCCTCGCTGCGCAGGCCGGCGTCGTACCAGCCGAAGAGCATCCGCTCCCATTCGGCCAGATGAGCCACGTAGTCCTTGGCGGACCAGCCGTAGGCGCCGGCCCACAGCAATTGCTCCCGGCTCATTCCGGCGATCAGCGCGGAGAGGTTGTCGCGCTCCTTCTCGGCGTCGGCCACGAGAAGGGCTCGCGTCGGCGGAATGGCCATCGGCTACGCCTTGGTGTCGATGCCGCGCAGCTCCTTGAGCCGCACGACGCTGCCGGAGACAACGAGGGTTTCGCCGGGCCGGAGGACTCGGTCGGCCGGCGGGTTGGGCTCGTAGCTTTTCTCGCCGGTGACGATGGCCAGGATGAAGACGCCGCTGTCTCGGAGCGAGCCGACGGTCACGCCGTCGGTAGCGGCATTGCCGGCCACGACCTCCACTTCCTCCATCGAAAAGGCGAGTTCGCCGTGCGAGAGGGCGGCATCGATGAAATCGACGACGCGAGGCCGGGTGGCCAGTTCGGCCAGCCGATGGCCGGCCATCGTGTACGGTGAGACGACTCGGCTCGCGCCGGCCTGCATCAGGCGCGCCTCCGAATCCTCGGTGTTGGCACGGGCGACCACGAAAAGACTGGGATTCATGGCCCGGGCCGAGAGGATCACGTAGACGTTGTGTGCGTCCGAGTCGATGGTTGTGATCAGGCCCTTGGCCCGCTCGATGCCGGCGGCCCTGAGCGTCGCTTCCTCGGTGGCATCGCCCTCCACCTCCAGGAAGCCCTCCCGCCGGGCCCTGGCCAGCGATTCGGCAAGGACGTCGATGACCACGACCTTGCGGCTGGTGTGGACGAGCTCGCGCGCAACTGTCTGGCCGACACGGCCGAAACCGCACAGGATGTAGTGGCCCGACAACTTGTCGACCGCCCTGGTCATTCGTTCTGCCTCCCGTCGTCCGCTGGTCGCCTCCACAACGAGGTACTCGGCCACGATCCCGACCGATCCAAAAATGAGACCTACACCGGCGAGCGCAAGGAACATCGTCCAGATGCGGCCGGCGTCGCTGAGGTCCTTGACTTCCTTGAATCCGACGGTCGTCAGCGTTATGACCGTCATGTACAGGGCATCGAGGAGCTGCCAGCCGGGGTCCAGGATCATGTACCCGGTGGTCCCGATGATGACTGCCCCGACTACCACGCCCAGCCAGATCCGGACATGGGTCGCGGTGATGGCCCCCGGGGCGAAGGGCATCACCGGCGTGACGCGGCGGCTCGCCCCGGGATGCGTCCGCGGTGCCTGACTGCCATGGCCTGGGGTGTCGTCACTCATGCGCCGCGATTCTAGTCCGGGCGCGGGGGTGGGGAGTGGCCGCGGCGCGGGCGCGGGCGGGGAGAGTGGCCGCGGCGCGGGC
>DASVKT010000301.1:0-8920 GCA_036385235.1 Candidatus Limnocylindrales bacterium
TCATTTCGTACAGGAATACTGCCAGCACGACAGACACAACTCCCAGCGCTGCTGCCCTGGCCGCGCCGAAGGCGATCCAATGCTTTGCTCGCGGGATCGTGTCGACCATAGCGTCCACCTGCGACGACATCCCGGGGTCTCGCTGCTCGCTTCGAATCGGCCGAACGAATGCAACGGACCGCCCGGTCAACATCCGTCTTAGGAACCAGATCGCGGGCAGCAGGCAAGCGAGGAGATAGGTCAGCGCCAAGCCACGTATGAATCTCTCGAGCTGTATCGTCTCGTCGACGCTGATCGGCGCGCCCCGGGTGCCGCCCCCAAAGTTGGGGAACGTGAAGCAGCCGACTGGCAGGGCATACGGGTCACCCAGGTTGCACATGGGAAATGGCGGAAAGACGATCATGGCGATGAGCCAGACAGCCACCGGAGTAGTGGCTGCGATCACCAGCAGTGGCACCGCAACCCGAAAGAAGTCCGATCTGGTGCCGACGAGCCGTCCCGATCGCGCCCGGCTGATCCGGCCGTTCTCATCGATCGTGATGCGATCCCGCTCGATCCCTCCGGTTGTTGCAAGGAAGACCCAGAAGCCGAGATAAGCGCAGGGGACCACCAGCACCGGTCCAATTGGAACAACGTGAACGAGGAGGCCGGCAACGAGAGCCAGGGTCGTCAGAACGGCGAGCACGGCGAGGTGCAGAAGGTGGTGGACTCGCTGTCCGCGTAGGATCATGGCCTCGAGATCCGCGCGACTTTTAAGGGTTCCCCGGTACTCTCTGGTCAGACCGGTGATGGCGCGATCGAACACTGCCGTCCGCGCGGCCGAGTACGCTCCGCCGCTGCCAGCGCTCTCCCCACTCGGAGTGTCTATCTCCAGACGGTCGACCACTTCGATTTTCCCTCCCTCGCACGGCCGGACTAGTGCCGGGCCGTAGTTGACTGTTGAACCTTCGCACATCCAGACTTCGCGGCGGAGGGATTTGTTCAATGGAGCGCCGGCCCCTACTTCAGCCGAGGCGCAATCGAGGGGCGACCGCGGCGAACCAGACTTGCGCCACGGCGTCGTAGCCGGCGCTGTTGGGGTGGTTGCCGTCGCCGTACAGCGTGGCCGGTTGGTGAAGATCGGGCTGCCGTAGAAGTTCACCGTCGCGGCGCCGTAGCGGGCCGCCGTTTGGGTGATGATCTGGTCGTAGGCCTTGACGTGCGCAGACATCAGGGTGAGGTCCGCCTTGGTCGTGGCCGGGAAAGCGGGCTCGCTCGGGTTCGGCGGGTTGGCGGCGACGGGGCGCTTGGACTGATCGTCCAGCAAGGCGACGAAGACCGTGGCTCCGTGGGCGGTCAGGTCGCGCAGGATCCTGTCGATGTTCGTTTGATACATCTGAAGATCCGCTGCCTCGGCGTCCGCCGTCATCGGTTCGGGGCCGTACTCGTAGAGGTTCCAGAGGTCGTTCGAGCCGATCCAGACCAGCGCCACATTGGCCTTGGCGTCGATAGCCTGGGTGAACTCCGATGGCAGCCCGCCCTAGCCGTTGATCAGGTCCGCCGAAGTCCAGCCCGAATGCCCGAAATTGACGACCGTGCTGCCCGGCCGAAGAGGCGCGATCAGCGTTTGGAGTCGGCCGGGGTAACCCGGGCCGCCGTCGTCGCCCTGGCCCTCGGTCAGGCTGTCGCCCAGGGTGGCGATCGTCAGGGCGCCGGGCGGGAGCGGAGCGGTAGAAATCGACCCGGCCGAGGTGGCAGCCGTCGGCGCGAGCGAGTCGGAGTCGGGTGCGGTCGATGCGCCGGCGCAGCCCAGCCCAGGTCGCTATCTAACGCCCCATTCCGGTAGGCCGGATAGACTCGCCCCAAGGAGGCGCGATCAATGGGCTGGAAGGCGAGCAACATCCCCGATCTATCGGGCAAGACTGCGGTCGTTACTGGCGGCAACGGTGGCCTGGGTCTTGAGACGTCGCGGCAGCTTGCCGCGCATGGAGCGCACGTGGTCGTAGGGGCGCGAAATCTGGCCAAGGCGGAAGCCGCCCGGGCGGAGATCGTCCGGACCGTGCCCGAGGCCAGCCTGGAGATCCGTCGGCTGGATCTCGGCTCCCTCGCGTCCGTCGCCGCCTTTGCGGCCGAGGTCAAGGCAGCTCATCCCAAGATCGATCTGCTCTTCAACAACGCCGGCGTCATGGCCGTGCCCGAAGGCAAGACCGTGGATGGCTTTGAGACCCAGTTCGGGACCAACGTTCTGGGGCATTTCGCCCTGACGATGCACCTTCTGCCGGCCTTGCTCGCCACGCCGGCACCGAGAGTGGTCAGCACAACGTCAACGGCTCGCTGGCTGGCCGGCAAGTACGATCTTTCGAATCCGCACATGCACGGCTGCTACAAGGCCTGGGACGCCTACGGCATGTCCAAGCGGGCGGACCTGCAGTTCGCCTTCGAGCTCAATCGCCGCCTGGGCGATCGAGGCTTGACCGCATACGCCGCCGACCCGGGCTTCAGCAAGACGGACCTCCAGCAGACCACCATCCGTGCGAATCCCGGCTTCAGGCAGCGCCTCTTTGACCTCGCGACGGCAATCATGGGCCAAGCCGCCGCCATGGGATCCCTTCCCCAGCTGCGTGCGGCCACGGATCCCGCGGCCGTGGGCGGCACGCTCTACGCCCCGCACTGGATCACCTTTGGGGCGCCGGTTGTGCGAGGCGTCGGCAAGAAGATCAACGACCCGGCCCAGATGCAGAAGCTCTGGGGCATCTGCGAGCGTGAGACCGGCGTGACGCTGCAGGCCTCGCTCGGCGCCTTCGGCTGAGACGGATCGCCGCCATCGGGGCCATTCCGGGACAGAGGACGGCCTTCACATGAAGCGCATATTGGCTTTGGGGCTGGCAGCGCTGCTGGCCACGCAGATTCTGGCCGCGTGCTCTTTCAGTGAGGATCTGCAGACGTATCCTCTTCCGACTGCGGCGATCTCGTGGGATCCAGCAACGCAAATGGCCCTCAGGACGGCGCCTTGTCCGGCCACGGAACTCCCATCGGTGGTCGTCGAGTGGGATGTGGTGCATCGCAGTTTGTCGTTAAGCGGTCTGAAAGTGGATCTGCCCTTCGGTTTCACCGGGCGGATCCTGCCGAGCGGGCGTTATCAGATCGTGGCGCCTGGAGGCGCGGTCGTGGCACAGGACGGCGACACGATCAAACTCGGCGGAGCCGACACCGAGCACGTCTGCCGCGTTCAGGGAGTGGAGTATTAGTCTCACTGTCAAGCATGTCCCTGAGCTGCAGGAGGTACCTCTCCTGGCCCAGCGACATTGACATCTTGATGCATGGGCTTGATGCTTTGATGCATGAGAACCACGATCAAGATCGACGACCACCTCTTGGCAGACGCAAAGGCTCAGGCTGCCATATCCGGTCGCACTCTCAATGAGGTCGTGGAAGATGCGCTTCGCGAGTCGCTCGGCCGGCGAGATCGGGCGGCCCGCGAGCAGTCGGTCGAATTGCCGACCTTCTCCAGCGAGCTGGCGCCGGGCGTTGATCTCGACGACAACTCGGCTTTGCTCGACTTGATGGAAGGGGCCGGCACCTGATCCTCCCGGACGTTAACGTCCTAGTCTACGCCTTCCAGGATCGATCGCCAGACCATGAGCGCTATCGCGACTGGTTGATCGCCGCGGGAACGTCCTATGAACCGCTTGGACTGGCGGACGTCGTCCTGGCCGGCTTCGTTCGGATCGTCACGCATCCACGCGTCTTCACGCCGCCGGCTTCAGCGGAGCAGGCATTCGGCTTCGTAGGAGCGCTGCTCGCACAACCGAGTTCGATCCGGGTCGGGCCCGGGCCGAGGCAGTGGGCGACATTCGAAGCTCTCTGCAGGGAGTCTGGGGCCAAGGGAAACCTCATCTCGGACGCGTATCTTGCGGCGCTGGCGATCGACACGGGTTGCGAACTGATCACAACCGACCACGACTTCGCCCGCTTCCCGGGGCTGCGCTGGAGGCGCCCCTTCACGGGACGCTAGTCGCGCGCCTCAATCCCTTCCGTGGCGAGCAAGGTCCGTTTGATCGCGAGGGCGGACAGCCTGTCTGCATAGGTTGCGGCGCCGTAGCCGCCGAGCCTGCCACCGGCGGCGATGACGCGGTGACAGGGAATCAGGATGGGTATTGGATTGCGGCCCATCGCGCCGCCGACTGCCTGGGCGGCGCCCGGCTTGCCGATCCGAACGGCCAACTCGCCGTAGCTGGCGGTCTCGCCGTATTGGAGGCGGGCCGCGCCGGTCAGCACCAGGCGGTCCCAATCCGAGGCCCGCAGGTCGATGGGAACCGAGAAAGTCTGCCGCTCGCCGCCCAGGAATTCACCGATCTGCCGCGTGGCCTCGCTCAGGGTGGTGCGCCATGCGTCGGGAACCTCTCCGTCTTCCGCGGGGAGCACAGACCCGTGGAGCCGCTTCGCCAGCCCGTCCACGAACCGCGGCGTCTCACTGTCCAACCCCACCGCCACCATTCCTTCTGCCGTCGTGGCCACGTGCAGCATGCCCCAGGGTGCCGGGCACAGGGCAAACGCCGCGATCAAGTTCGTCATGAGTCCAGTGTGACGCGGCCGGCGCCGCGCGGAAAGTGCAGCGGAAAGTGCAGTCCGTTGCCGACAAATCGACCGAGGAATATACTCCCCAGGAGTATGCAGACCAACGATCAGTCCGCCGAGATCCAGTTGCCAATCGAGGGCATGAGCTGCGCTTCGTGCGTCAACCGCATAGAGCGATTCCTCAACAAGACGCCGGGTGTGGCGGAGGCCAGCGTCAACCTGGCCACGGAAGTCGCGACGATCCGGTATATGCCGGAGATCGCCGGGCTGGATGAGCTGGTGCGAGCAATTGAGGCTGCCGGGTATGAAGTTCGGCCGATGGCCAGGACGCAAGACGGGGCGCGGGCCGGCCTGATCGACGAGGCGGACGCGGCCGCCTCGGAACGCGCCCACGAACAGCACTCGCTGGGCGTTGCGGCGCTGATTGCACTGGCCGTCGCGGCCGTGACGATGGGCCTGATGTACGTCCCTTCCTTGCCACTGTCTATGGAGGCGCTGGCGTGGGTCGTCATCGGCCCCGCCACGTTTGTCCAGTTCTGGGCCGGCCGGCGTTTCTACCGCGCCACGTGGCGCGCGGCCATTCATCGGTCTATGGGCATGGATACGCTCGTCGTGGTTGGGACGAGCGCGGCCTGGGCCTACAGCGTTCTGGTGACGTGTGTGCCGGAGATCTTCCGGAACGCCGGCATCGAGCCGCAGACGTACTTCGACAGTTCCACCGCGATCATCGGTCTCGTTCTGATGGGCCGCTGGCTGGAGGCGCGCGCCAAGGGCCAAACGGTCGGGGCCATCAAGGAGCTGCTTGGGCTGCAGGCTCAGTCGGCCCGGATCGTTCGCGCCGGCGCGGAGATCGACGTACCGCTCGAGGAAGTCAGGGTCGGCGATCTGGTTCGGGTCCGGCCGGGCGAGCGCGTCCCGGTCGACGGCCGCGTCGTCGACGGCCGGTCTGAGGTGGACGAGTCGATGCTAACCGGCGAGCCGGTGCCCGTCGAGAAGGGTCCGGGGGACGGTGTCATCGGCGCCACGATGAACGGCAACGGTACGTTCCTGTTTCGGGCTACGCGAGTCGGCCGGGATACCGCCCTGGCCAATATCGTGGATCTGGTCCGGCGGGCGCAGGGCTCAAAGGCGCCGATCCAGCGCCTGGCGGACACGATCGGTGGCATCTTTGTGCCGGTGGTTCTGGGAGTCGGGGCCCTGACGTTCGGCATCTGGTATCTCATCGGGCCGGATCCGAAGCTGACCCACGCCCTGGTCGCGTTCATCACGGTCGTGGTGATCTCCTGCCCGTGCGCCATGGGTTTGGCCACACCGACGGCGATCATGGTCGGGACGGGCAAGGGCGCGGAGGCCGGAATTCTGATCCGCGGCGGTGAGGCCCTGGAACTGACCGCGGGCATCAACGCGGTGATCTTCGACAAGACAGGTACTCTCACGCGCGGCCGACCGACGCTGGGCGTTGTGGTCGCGGCGGCCGGTTTCAGTCCGGACGAGGTGCTGGACCTGGCCGCGTCGGTTGAACGGGGCAGTGAGCATCCATTGGCCGCAGCGATCCTGGCACGGGCCGACGAGGCGGGTTTCGGCAAGCAGCCGGTGGCTGGATTCGAGGCGGTAGCCGGGCGCGGCGTTCGCGGGCGAGTGGGGGAGCGGGAAGTGCTCGTCGGCACGGCCGCCTTCCTGGAGGCTGCGGGCGTGGCCCTGTCCGGTCTGGTCGAGCTGGCCGAACTGGCGGACGCCGCGGACGCGGCATCGGCGGCATCGGCGGCATCGGCGGTATCGGCGGTATCGGCGGCATCGGCGGCATCGGCGGTTATGTACCTCTCCGTGGACGGCCGCGCCGCCGGGTTGCTTCCAACCATCGACGAGATCAAGCCGACTGCCGCGGCGGCGGTACGGGAACTTGGCCGAGCCGGCATCGAGGTCTGGATGGTCACCGGCGATGGGGCTCGCGTTGCCGGCTCCGTAGCCACGGCCGTTGGCATCTCGCCCGATCACGTGCTGGCGGAGGTTCTGCCCGCCGGCAAGGTAGACGCGGTGGCTGCAATCCAAACGCGCGGACTTCGGGTGGCGATGGTCGGTGACGGCATCAACGACGCGCCGGCCCTGGCCCGCGCCGATGTCGGTATCGCGATTGGGACGGGCGCAGACGTGGCCATGGAGGCATCGGACGTGACGTTGGTGGGCGGCGACCCGCGCGCCGTCGCGACCGCTATCGGGCTGGCACGGCAGACGCGGCGGGTGATACGCCAGAACCTGATTTGGGCCTTCGGCTACAACGTGGTCCTGATCCCGGTGGCCATGGGTGCGCTCTTCCCCTTCTTCGGAGTGACGCTCAATCCGGCGCTGGCGGCCGGTGCGATGGCGATGTCATCCGTGAGCGTCGTTGCCAACTCGCTGCGACTGCGGCGAGTGCGGCTGGGCGCTGGGGTCGAACTTCAGAGGGCGTAGACGACCACGATCACGGCGATCGCCCCGGCGACCGCGCCCGCAACTGCGGAGCGCAGGCCCGCAGATCGGCCGAAACCGAGAGGCGCCGTGAATTGCCCGATCAGCAGCCCGGCAATCGCCGTTGGCACAGAAGCGGCCGCCGCCACCACGCCCAGCGGCAAGCTCCGCCCGAGAGCGTGGACCAGGACATCGTCGTGGGTCAGGAACGACACGACCATGAATACATCCGCCGCTATCAGAAAAGCCGCGACCGCGGCCATGACCGCCTCGGATTTGGTCGCCGCCAGAAACGCCGGATAGCTGACGACGAAGATCCCGAGCGCCACCACGGCCGGGGCCAGGATCAGCATTCCGTCCAGGCCTTGGGGCAGGAACAGGCGCGGCATCGGCCGGCTGAAGTGGAATGCTGCGAGGGTGCCGCTTGCCAGCAGCGCTCCCAGAACGCCGGCCTCGGCGCCGCGTCGGAGCCAAGCCGGGATCCGCCTCTTGCCCTTCATGAACTGCATCCTACAGCTCGGGGCTCAGGGAAGGGATTGGACGCGTCCAATGGGGCCATTCCACGACCGGCTCAAAACCGGTTCGCCGGTATAGCCCCAGGGCCAGGTCGTTTTCCGCCTCGACGGCAAGTTGGATGCGGCCGGCCCCACGGCGCCGCAAGTCCGCCACTCCCCAGCGAAGGAGCTCGCGACCGAGCCCGCGCCCGCGCCACTCCGGCAGCACGCCGACGAGCCGGAGATCGCCCACCGGTCCGAGATCACCTTCCTCAGGCGGGTCGATGCCGACGCGCACGAATCCGACGGGTTGCTCGGGCGAATCGGCCGGCGTCAGGATGAAGATGGTGGTCGGATCGAATTCGGGCCGAGCGTGGGCAAACTCGATCTGACCGAGTGTCCACGAGATAGGGCTGGGATGACTCGCGAAGGAGACATTCAGCAGGTCAACGAAGCGATCGAGCGCGATCCAGTCGCCGAACGTTCGTCCGACGACATCATCCGAGAACGACGGATCCGGGACGGCCGTATCCGGCGCAAGGTCCAGGCGCCAGAGGCTCGATTTGTAGGCCAGACCCATCGCCTGGGCAAATGCCGGCGCGTTCCCGTTCGAAGGTACGTGGAGGCGGATCTCGTGGAAGCCCGACTTCGCGGCAAGCTCCAGCCCGGCAGCGAAGAGGCGCCGGCCGTGACCGCGGCGCCGGAATTCGGGATGGACGGTTAGGTTTTCGTTGGCCGGGCTGACATACCCGCACACAATCCCGTCCTCGACGGCCAGGACGGTCTCTTCGGGCGCGCCGAGAATGGAGACCGCGTGGTGCTCGAGGTCCGAGGCCGTGAATCCGGGCAGCGCATCGAACGCCAGAGAAGCCGCCATGACCCGCCGAATCGAGCCTTCGTCATCTCGACTGAAGGGCCTGATCTCGACGCTCAAGTGTCACCACTCAATTCGCGGCCTGGGCCTGCCGGCGAGGACAAGGCGACAGCGAGCACGAGCCAGGCAAGCCTGGCTTTTGCGAGCGCGAGCCAAGCAAGCTTGGCTTTGGCGCGCCCAGTCCGGCAGCAAGTGGACCTTCGGTAGTGGTGGACGCCCGGCGTTGACACCGTGCTCGTCGATTCTGGGCGTCGAGGAGTGCAGTCCCGATCTCGTCCCCCCGGCGATGGAGGCGAGTGCGCGTCGGGAGATACACGTTCGACACAGAGATTCGGCATGAAGCTCGTTCAGGCCGAATCTGCATCTGCGGACGCGCAGTTCGGCCGTATCGAGTCCTCGCAAAGCCCCAAGCGGTCGTTTCTGCATCTCGCGACGCGCAGCAATGACGTGGACCGGACACACAGGCCGTCCGATTCGTCGGACATGTATCTCTGCACGCGCACCGATAGTCTGTGCCACGACTAAGGTCCACTTGCTGCCGGATCGGAAG
>DASVKT010000302.1:0-2203 GCA_036385235.1 Candidatus Limnocylindrales bacterium
CGGTCAGGCCGCGGCTCAGTCGCCCGACGCGTTCATCATCATCGTAACTAATCCGCTCGACGCGATGGTCCACGTGGCCCTGGAGGTCAGTGGCTTCCCGCGCGAACGCGTCATCGGCATGGCCGGAATTCTGGACAGTGCCCGTTTCCGCACGTTCATCGCCCAGGAGCTGGGCGTTTCCGTGATCGACGTTTCGGCGTTCGTGCTGGGCGGCCACGGGGACACCATGGTTCCGCTACCGCGGTTCTCGACGGTTGCCGGCATCCCGCTTCCGGAGCTCATGTCGGCGGAGAAGATCGAGGCGCTCGCGACCCGCACCCGCAACGGCGGCGCTGAGATCGTGGCTCTGCTCAAGACCGGCAGCGCGTTCTACGCTCCCGCGTCGTCCGCTCTCCATATGGTCGACGCCATCTTGAACGACCGAAAACGTGTTCTGCCTTGCGCGGTCCTGCTCAAGGGCGAGTACAAGATCGACGGTCTGGTGGTCGGCGTGCCGGTGGTTCTCGGCGCCAAGGGTGCCGAGCGCATCGTGGAAGTGAAGTTGACCGACGACGAACAGGCGGCTCTGCTGGCCTCGTCCGAGTCGGTCCGTGAGCTCGTCCAGACGATGCGGAACGCCGCGTCCTAGCCGCGCCCAGGCCGCGTCCAGGCGCCGCTCCGGAGCCGACTTCCGGACATAGGAAAGCCCCGGCGCCGCTCCGGAGCCGACTTCCGGACATAGGAAAGCCCCGGCGGTCCCGTCCTGCCGGGGCTTTCCTGGGCTAATCAGTGTGAGTATCGAAACGCCGGTCCCGGCCCCCCTGGATTCCGGGACCAGCGCCTTTCGCTCGTCCGATCCCCCTCGGTGGCAGCTGGCGCTGCACATCGGGCGAATCTCCCGAATTGCGTCGGTTGCGGTCCCGGGGATGGCCCGGGTCCGCCTCCGACGATCGTATGAAGCCACGGACCGTCCATTTTGCGGAGCGGCCATGCGACAGCTTGAGTGTCGGCTAGCCGACACTGCCCCCCGAGGCCTACTCGCACGCGCCCGTACCGGTAAACTCCGACGGTGCTAGTCGCCGTGCAACTTAACTTCGACCAAACCCTGTCCATACTGGGCCTTCCGGTCCGGATCGAGACGCTCGGTCTGGCCGGGGCAGTTTTCGTGGTTCTGCTGCTCGCGGCGCTCGGCTCCGGCCGGTCTCGGGTTGCCGTGGAGTCGGTGGGCGGAGGCGTTGCAGGCGCGACTCAGAAGCTTCGGCGCGACGACCTGATCCTGATTGCCTTCGGTGCCGTTCCCGGCGCCGTGGTGGGCGGGCGTCTTGGCTACGGCCTGATCCATTTCGACTTCTATGCCGCGGACCCTCGGGCCCTGGCAGATCCCGGGCAGGGTGGGTTTGAACTCACCATGGCGGTTGCTCTGGGGGCCGTCACGGCGCTGGCAGTGGCGCGTTTGCTGGCGGCTCCGGTCGGGCGGTGGCTTGGCGTGGCCGCCCTTCCGCTGCTCATCGGCCTGGGTCTCGGGAAGCTGGCGATGGCTCTCGGCGGGGCCGGGCAGGGTGCCTATTCGGATCTCAGCTGGGCCGTGGCGTATGTTGGGCCCGGCGCCTGGGGCAGCATTAATCCCAGCTACCCCGCGCTCCCATCGCAGCTCATCGAGGGCGCCGCGGTGCTCAGCGCGGCCGTATTGCTCTTCATCATGCCCACCGTGCTGCGGCTCCGGTTCCCGGATTGGCGGTGGATCGTCAAGGTCGAGCTGGCGCCCCGGCATGATTGGCCGGCGTTGACTGGCAAGGGACGCTTCCTGACGGCCATGACGTTGTGGGCTCTTGTGCGCCTGGTCGTCGCTTCCACCTGGCGGGATGCGCGTGTCCTCGGTCCGCTGGTTGCAGAGCAGGTCTTGATCGTGGGGTTGGTGCTGGTGGTGCTCTTCGGGCCGGGCGTCGGCCGGGCGGTGCGCGGCGCTCCGGGGCGTATCAAGGGGCGACGAGCAGCGGGACGAATTGCACGCGCCGAGAAGGCCGAGAAGGCGGCCGCGGCCAGGCTCGCCGCTGAGGCTCGCGCGGCTGAAGCGACCGCTGCCGACGGGGCCGAGGCCGCTGAAGCCGCCGCTGCTGCCGGGGCCGACGGGGCCGACGAGGCTGCCGAAGCCACTGAAGCCGCTGAAGCCGCTGGGTAGGAATTTCTCGGCCGCTCGTTGTCCCGTTCAGTCACCCACGCATGA
>DASVKT010000303.1:0-6153 GCA_036385235.1 Candidatus Limnocylindrales bacterium
AACCCCCCGCTGCCTTGGGGCCGGAGCATGCTAGAATTCCGGCCGCTGTGGCTCCTGGAGAGGTCGCATAGTGGTCTAGTGCAGCGGTTTGCTAAACCGCCACGGTGTTACAGCCGTCGAGGGTTCAAATCCCTCCCTCTCCGCCAGTTATTCGGTTCGATACACAGCACAGTGCGCCCGTAGCTCAGTGGATAGAGCGCCAGGTTGCGGACCTGGAGGTCGTGGGTTCGAGTCCCGCCGGGCGCGCCAACATTTTTCGAATATCCACCGGCCTCGAGAGACATCTTTCGGGGTCGTTTTGTTTACCGCTACAGTCCGGCCCTGAGCTGGATCGTATATGGCCGTCAGCCAGGGCAAGGGCTGGGACTGGGACTGGGTATTGGATGGCGGCTCGGTCCATTACCGCGGCACGAAGCCGGATCCTCTCGGCTGGGGCTGGCAGGTACCGATCATTGCGCGCAATGGCGACAGCGGCACCGTCGCGGCTCTGATCTCGGATAACGACGTCAGCGCCAACGACTTCGAGTGCCCGATGATCGCCAAATGGAAGCAGCACGACAACGTGATGGTCTTCAACGTCGACCCGAAAGTCGCGAAGCTACTTGCCGGCAAGGGCGGATTGAAAGTCGTGACCCTGGGCTCGAACCACATCACCGACTAGGGCCAGGACGGGGTTCTGCAGACCCTCGCCTATCTCGACGCCGCCGGCATCAAACACCAGGCGCAGGCAAGACCCTCGCCGACGCCCTCGCGCCCGGCGTCGTGGAGGTTCGGGGATTGAAGTTCGCCTTCGTGGGCTGGGATGACATTTCGGGCTCCAAGGCGGCAACAGCCTCACGGCCGGGCGTGGCGCCTATGACCGACGACAACGTGTGCAGTTCCATCAAGGCCGCGCGGAAGGCCGCCGATATCGTCATCGCGATGCCGCAGTGGGGCTGGCCCGAGTATCACGCCTCGATAACCAAGGAGCAGGTGACCCAGCGCGCGTTCTTCTATTCGTGCGGCGCCGACGGAATCCTCGGCAGCGGCACCCACTGGGCTTCGTGGGCCTCAATCCTGCCCGGGCCGAACGGCCCGCAGTTCGCGATCGGAAGCCACGGCAACTTCCTGTTCACCCGGACCTGGAGCCGCCAGACGATGGAGGGCGTCATCGTGGAGGCCACCTTCTACGGCAAGAAGCTCGTGCAGTTCCGGCTCCACCCGTACGTGGTGGTGCAGGGCGCCCAGCCGAACCTCCTGGACACAACCGACGGGGCCTACGTCCTCAATCAGGTGTGGTCCAAGAGCGAGGTCAAGTAGGCAGTCTCGCCGAGCGCCTAGCTCACGGAGTGCGCCCGGACCCCCAGGGCAATTTGACACCGGCCGACCGGCCCGCTACTGTCGCGAGCACTGACATGGAACACTTTTACTTTTATCCAAACCCGGCATGACCGTTCCCGGAGCCTAGGCCCGGGTTCGCGGGTCGTGCCGGGTGCAGCAGAGGCAATGCCTCTGCTTTTTTGTTGCCCAACCCTGGCCCCGAGCCAGCCTCGGCTGGCTTCGCAGGAGGACCGCCAACATGATCATCGTTATGTCGATCGGCGCAACCGAGCAGGAAGCGACCAACGTCCGCGACCAGCTGCGCCAGTACAACCTCACGCCACATGACAACTACGGCACCCAGCGGGTCGTGATTGCGGTCCTGGGTGATGTTGCTCCGGTGAGGGACATTCTGATGGGCAAGCTTTCGGTCATGCCCGGCGTGGAATCGGTGACCCCGATCACGCGGCCCTACAAGCTCACGTCGCGGGAGTCACATCCCGAGGACACGGTAATTGAGGTTCTGGGTACCAAGGTGGGCGATGGCGGGCTGACGATCATGGCCGGCCCTTGCTCCATCGAGGACCGGGAGATGATGCTGGCGACGGCCCACGCCGTGGCCAAGGCCGGGGCCACCATCCTGCGCGGCGGCGCATTCAAGCCGAGGACCAGCCCGTACGCATTCCAGGGTCTGGGCGTGGAAGGCCTGATTCTGCTGGCCGAAGCCAGCAAAGAAACCGGCCTGCCCACGATCACCGAAGTCATGGAACCGAGCCAGGTAGAAGTCGTCACCAAGCACTCCGACATCCTTCAGGTCGGAACTCGGAACATGCAGAACTACTCGCTGCTGACCGCAGTCGGCAAAGCGGGCAAGCCGGTCATGCTCAAGCGCGGCTACGGTGCCACGATCGAAGAGTGGCTCATGGCCGCGGAGTACATCGTTTCGTCGGGCAACCCGCACGTCATTCTGTGCGAGCGCGGCATCCGGACCTTCGAGACCTACACCCGGAACACGCTCGATCTGACGGCCGTGCCGCTCCTCCACCACCTCACCCATCTTCCGGTGGTCGTGGATCCGAGCCATGCCACCGGCAAGCGCTGGCTGGTCAAGCCCATGGCCCTCGCCGCGGTTGCGGCCGGCGCCGACGGCATCATGGTGGAAGTTCACCCGAACCCCGATCAGGCCCGCTCGGACGGAGAGCAGTCGCTCACTTTCGACCAGTTCGCGGATATGACCAGTGCCTTGAACCAGATCCATGAGATGGTCAAGACACTCAACAAGGATCCGTTCACGATGCCCGGCCAGGTCAAGGTCGGCGGCTCAAGCAAGCACTAGAGGGGCAGGCAGCGCAAATGGACACAACGCCGCTCGCCAGGGAGTCGTCCCGGACCGTCTCCAGAGCCGCGCGCCTGCGCGGCGAACCGAGGCTGCCCGGCGACAAGTCCATCTCGCACCGGGCCCTGATTCTGTCCACCCTGGCCGAAGGTGAATCCCTCATCACCGGAGCGGGCGACGGCAAAGACGTCCAGGCCACGGCCGGCATCATGGCCGCTCTCGGCGCCACTGTTGAGCGCGTCCGCGACGACGGACTCAACGTTGACTACCGAGTGGTCTCGCCCGGCGCCGACGGACTTCACGATCCGGAAGGTGTCCTGGACTGCCGCAACTCCGGTACCAGCCTGCGGCTGTGCTCCGGAATGCTCGCCGGACTGCCCCTTTTCGCCGTCCTGGACGGCGATGGTTCGTTGCGGACGCGTCCGGTGGCCCGTATCATCGAACCACTGCGCCTTATGGGCGCGGTTTTGTATTCGCGTCACTCCGATACCCTCCCTCCGCTGGTCGTAATCGGTCGTCAGAGGCTCAAAGCCATCGACTTCACGACCCGCGTACCAAGCGCTCAGGTCAAGTCGGCAATTCTGCTGGCGGGTCTGCGCGCGGAAGGGGCCACGACGGTGCGCGAGGCGGTAGCTACGCGAGACCATACCGAGCGGATGCTCCGGTCACGCGGTATCGAAGTCCGGCGCGAGCCGGCGACGAGTTCTGGAGGCGGATCGGTGGCCTGGACGGTAGCGGGCGGTGCACGGCTGGCGGCGAAGGACGAACGCGTCCCCGCCGATCCGTCGGCCGCTGCCTTCTGGCTGGTCGCGGGAGCGATTCATCCTGACGCCGAGCTGACTCTGCGAGCCGTCGGCGTGAACCCAACCCGCCGGACGCCGATCGACTTGCTGACCCGAATGGGCGCGAAGATCGAAGAGACCGCCGTGGGCGAGGCTCCTGCGGGCGAGGCTCCTGCGGGCGAGGCTTCGGGCGACACCGGCGAACCGCTGGCGGACTTCACCGTCCGATCCAGCGAGCTCCGGGCGATCGATATCAGCCCGGACGAAGTCGCGGCGGCGATAGATGAGATCCCGATCCTTTGCCTGGCCGCGACCCAGGCCCACGGCAAGACCACGATCCGCGGGGCGGGGGAGCTGCGCAACAAGGAATCGGACCGCATCGCCGGAATCGTCAATGGCTTGCGGGCCATGGGGGCTCGTATCTCGGTCGACGGCGACGACATCACCATAGAAGGACCCACTCAGCTCGTCGGGTCTCACACCCAGACTCTCGACGACCACCGGCTGGCCATGACATTCGCAGTGGCCGGCCTCATCGCGACGGGTTCGACATCGATCGACCGGGCAGACAGCGCGGCCGTTTCGTACCCGAGCTTCTTCACCGAAATGGAAAGGCTGCGAGCATGACCAACCGAGTTGTCCTGATCGGCCACCCGGTCGCCCATTCGTTCTCCGCGGCGATGCAGCAGGCTGCCTTCGACGCGCTGGAGATCGACGCCCGGTACGAGCTGTGGGACCGCCGGCAGATCGACCTCGCGGATGCGATCGCGCAACTTCGCGGCGACGACTTCCTCGGCGCCAACGTGACCATTCCTCACAAGGAACACGTCGTCCCGATGATGGATCGCCTCACGGACGATGCCGCCGCAACCGGCGCGGTCAACGTCATCCAGCGAGACGGCAAGAAGTTGATCGGCCACAACACGGACGTGACCGGCTTCAAGGCCGCCCTGGACAAGGTCGTCGGGCGCCAGAAGATGCCTCGCCACGCCGTGGTTTTGGGCGCCGGCGGTGCCGGGCGGGCGGTCGTGTCCGCCTTGATCACCGAGGGTTTCCAGCGAATCGTGATCTTCAACCGCCACTTGCACCGGGCGGAAGGGATTGTTCGCCACTTCAGCAAGAGCGCATCTCACATGGACCTGCGGGCGATGCCCTGGCACGAGTCCGTGCTGGAGGCTGAGTTGTCAAAGACCAAGGTCCTGGTCAACGCCACCTCCATCGGCATGGCCCCCGGCGAAACTCCGATCCCGGCAGAATTGCTGCCGCCGGATCTCTTCGTGGTGGATCTGATCTACAACCCGTCCGTCACCCAGCTCATGAAGGACGCGACGTCGGCTCGATGCACCGTGCTCGGTGGCGAGTTGATGCTGCTCCAGCAGGGCGCGCGCGCATTCGAGTTGTGGACCGGCAAGCCGGCTCCCGTCGAGGTGATGCAGGCCGAGCTGGACCGGACGCGCGAACAAGGCCTGCGCCAGATCCCGGTGGACATGGGCCCTGCGGGTGAGGTTCCTGCGGGCGAGGTTCCTGCGGGCGAGGTTCCTGCGGGCGAGGCCGCAAGTGCGGGTGGCACCAGCGCCGACGGCGCCGCGGCCGCTCCCACAGCCTAGGTTCGGTAAGCAGATGGGCCGCCTCCGCTTCCTGACCGCCGGGGAATCCCACGGCCCCGCTCTGGCGGCCACCGTCGAAGGCGTCCCGGCCGGTCTCCCGCTTACGGCAGACGCGATCGCCGAGGATCTCGCGCGTCGTCAGCGTGGCTACGGCCGCGGTGCCCGCAGCCTCTCCATCGAACAGGACCGGGCCGAGATTCTTTCCGGCGTGCGCCACGGGCTCACGCTGGGCTCGCCGATCCTGCTGCTCATCCGCAATCGCGACTGGGTCAACTGGACGCGGGTGATGCAGGTTGAGCCCCTGACGGATGAGGAAGCGGCCGAACTGGCGGCCATGGCTTCCGCCGGCGAGAAAAAGGCCGTCCCCATCACCAACCTGCGAGCCGGCCACGCAGACCTGGCCGGGGCCGTGAAATACGGCTTCGACGACGTCCGCAACATCCTGGAGCGAGCTTCTGCCCGCGAGACCGCGGCTCGAGTCGCGGCCGGTGCCGTGGCGCGAGCGCTGCTGACCCACTTCGGTGTGGACGTCTGGTCCTACACGGCAGAGGTTGGCGGCGTGGCCATGGACCCCAACCGGGCCACGCGGTCCAGAGACGAGGCCGAATCCAGCCCGCTGCGCTGCCCGGACCCCGCGGCCGAGGAGCGGATGATCGCCCGCATCGACGAAGCGCGGAACTCCGGCGACACGGCCGGCGGCATATTTGAGGTCGTCGTCACGGGCCTGCCGATCGGGCTGGGCAGTCATGTCCATTGGGACCGCCGCCTGGATGCGGCCCTGGCCGGGGCAGTCATGAGCATCCCCATCGTCAAGGGCATCGAATTTGGGCTCGGGTTCGAGCAGACCCGGCGCTTGGGGTCCGCCGTGATGGACATCATCGAAGGCCGTGACGCAGACGGCGAGTGGCACAGAACCACCAACAACGCCGGCGGCCTGGAGGGCGGAATGTCCAACGGCCAGCCGATCGTGATCCGGGGTGCCGTAAAACCCATCTCCACACTCCCCCGCCCCCTGCCGTCTGCGGACCTTGTCAGCGGCCGCCCTGTGGAAAAGGGCCACTACGAGCGCAGTGACATCTGCGTCGTGCCGGCCACCGGTGTGGTTGCCGAGGCGATGGTCTGCCTTGTG
>DASVKT010000304.1:0-3903 GCA_036385235.1 Candidatus Limnocylindrales bacterium
GGACTCACCCAGCGGCTCATCGCGCTGGGAACGTCGGTGATCCTGGAATGGGGCTTCTGGGCGCGATCGGAACGCGACGAGAAGCGGGAGCTCGGGCGATCGCTCGGCGCAGCGGTCGAACTCCGTTTCCTCGATGTGCCCTACGACGAACTGGTGCGGCGGGTTGTGGATCGTCACGCCAAAGGGGGCCTCGCAATCACCGAGAGCCACATGGAACGGTATCGAGGTATCTTCCAGCCGCCAACAGATGACGAGCTGGCTTTGTATGACCCGCCTTTGTGAATCGGCACTCGCTGGGAATGACTTGTTCGATCTTGTCCGGCATCGCTGGACATCCGCATGATCCACCGACCCGCGCCCGCGCCGCCTACTCGACGAGCTTGACCCCCGCTGTCCGGCACGCCCGCTTGAGGTTCTCGTCGATCGTGGCCAGCGCCAGCCCGCGCTTGGCGGCCAGCGCCAGGTAGGCGGCGTCGTAGGCGGTCAGCTCCAGGCTGCGGGCCAGGTCCGACACCTCGCCGAGTGCTGCAGCCAGATCGATCGTCTCGACTCGAATGGGCAGCGCGACCAGAAGATCGCGCATGCGCGGCAGATCCGCCATGTCGAGTCGGCCGCGTCGACCGGCGGTGCGCAGTCCGTTCGCAACTTCAAGCGGCCAGATCGAGGGAACGAGCGCCTCCTCGGTGGCGAGCCGGCCGAGAGCGAGGTCGGCTGCCGGAGACGATTCGTCCCCGAAGCACCACGCCAGGGCAATTGACGCGTCGAGGACGAAGCTCACCGTCGCCCCTCGTCGATCAGTTCGCGAATCGTGAGCCCGTCAAGCCGATGGCTGCCGCGGAAGGCGCGCAGACCGGCGATTGCGTCGGCCGTCGTCATGTTCGCGCGAGTAGATGTGGGTCCCAGAACGGCTATGGCGACGCCGTGTTTGGTGATGGCGATCGACTCGCCGTTGGCCGCCACCTCGTCGAGAAGACGGGGGAGGTGAGTCTTAGCCTCGTAGGCTCCTACTTGCCGCATCCTGGCATGCTCCGATATGACTGGTCTGAGACTAGTCTATGCCGTGGGTCAAGACGGTCGATCTCGCCCTACGCGATCGACAGCAGATCGTCTTCGATCGGTTCTCGCTGGCAGGCATTCGGGCGGACATCATGGGCGCCCTTTCTCGGTCGGCCTCGGTGGCCTCTTCCGTTTGGCGGGCTCGTCGGCCGCAGGGCCGGGGGGACCAGCGATGAAGACTCAGGGGAGCAATCATCAAGTCGGTAAGTACACATTGGATGGCTCGGGCAGGGGGAATGGGGCGCGCCCAGAATCGGCCCTCTCTCCCACCGCCTGATACCATCGGGCGCCATGAGCCCTGCCGATCGTTTCTACATCACAACTGCCATCGCCTATGCGAACAACAAGCCTGGCCTGCACACTCTCATGGAGGTGATCGGCGCGGATGTGATCGCGCGCTGGCATCGGATGAAGGGCGACGACACCAGATTCCTGACCGGCACGGACGAGCATTCGGTGAACATCGCCCAGAAGGCGGCCGAACTCGGCCAGACGACAAGGGATTTCGTCAGCGAGAAGGTCGCCCTCTTCCAGGCGGCCGAGGCGGCGCTGCTTATCAGCCCGGACCGCTTCATCCGGACGTCGGATCCGGACCATGTCAAGTCGGCGCAGGAAATGGTTCGGCGTGCATACGCCAACGGCGACATCTATCTCGGCAAATACGAGGGTTGGTACTGCCCGGCCGAGGGCTTCAAGGCCAAGACCGACGTCGTCGAGACGCCCGAAGGCTCGCGCTGCCCGAATCACCCCACGATCGCGCTCGAATGGCTGTCTGAGCCGAACTGGTTCTTCCGCCTCTCCGCCTACCAGGAGCGCCTCGAGAAGCACTTCGCCGACAACCCCGAATTCGCTCAACCGGACTACCGGCGAAATGAGATGCTCGGCTTCATCCGCGGCGGCCTCGAGGATTTCTCGGTCAGCCGGATGGGCGCGACCTGGGGCATCCCGTTCCCGATCATGCCGGACGGCTCCAGCTCCCAGCGCCCCGACGGCACGTGGGATCCGGCGGCCGGCACCATCTACGTCTGGTACGACGCGCTCATCAACTACGTCACCGGCGCCGGCTTTCCGGACGACGCCGACGCATTCAAGAAGTGGTGGCCGGCCGACCTGCACGTAATCGGCAAGGACATTGCCCGTTTCCACACGATCTACTGGCCGGCCATGCTCTGGAGCGCGGGCATGGAAGCACCGCGCCACGTCTGGATCCACGGCTTCCTGCTCGCCCAGGGCGAGAAGATGAGCAAGAGCTTGGGCAACTTCCTCGATCCCATCGACGTCGTCGCGACGCTCGGCGCGGACGGCGCCCGGTACGTGACGTTGCGCGAGGTCGCTTTTGATCGCGATACTGACGTCAGCTGGGACTCGTTCGTGCGCCGCTACAACGCGGATCTGGCCAACGACTTCGGCAATCTCCTGAACCGCTCGATCTCGATGGGAAACCGGTACTTCGCCGGCCAGCGTCAGTCGGTTGGACCTTCGGCCGGGATGGCCGCAGCCTGGACCGATGTCCTGGCCGGCTACCGCGAGAAGATCGAAGCCTGTCTGCTGAGCGACGCGCTCTCCACTCTCTGGGAGTTCGTTGGGGCGGCTAACCGGCTCGTGGAGGCCGAGCAGCCCTGGAATCTGGCCAAGGCGATGAAGGCGGGCGATATTGCTGCGGAGACGCGGCTGCGGTCCGTTCTGGGCGATCTCGTTGAGGCCTGCCGACTCGTGTCGCTGGCGGCTGCGCCGTTCATCCCCGCGGCCGCAGCGCGGGCTCTGGCCCAGCTTGGCTACGAATATCCATACGGCACCGACGGCAACGGCGGGCCGGCGCTGCTGGACGAATTGCGCTGGGGCGCTCACGCGGGCGAGGCCGGGCAGCTGGCGACGCCGGAGCCGCTCTTCCCAAGGCTGGAGACGGAGACGACTGCCGCTGAAGGTTCGGCCGGAGCTGGCGCCAAGCCGGGAGTCAAGTCGGCCACCAAGCCTGCTCCGGCGCCTGCCGCCAAGCCGGCGAGCTAGCCCGGCCAGTTCGGCGCCCCGACACGACCGACCGAAAACGACCGACCGAATGCGACTGATCGACAGCCACGCCCATCTCCAGGCCGATGCGTTTTCGGGTGATCTTCCCGATGTTCTGGCGCGAGCCGAGGCGGCGGGCGTCGAGCGGATCCTGGTCCCGGGTTGGGATGCGGGATCCTCAGCGGCCGCAGTGAAGCTGGTGGGGGAGTGGCGCCGCCGGTTGCCGTCGCAGTGCCGGATCGACGCCGCGGTCGGCGCTCACCCGCACGATGCCGCCGCCGTCACGGAAGCCGATTGGGCCGCGATCGTCGCTCTGGCGGCCGAGCCGCTGGTCGTGGCCATCGGCGAGACCGGCCTGGATTTCGACCGCACGCATTCGCCCCGCGAGGCGCAGCTCTCCAACCTCAGACGCCACCTGCGCCTGGCCCTGGACAGTGGCAAGCCCGCGATCCTGCACTGCCGCTCCGCGGTTGGGCAGCGTGACGCGCAGGACCTGCTCATCGCCGAGATGCGGGCCGCCGGATTCGGCGACGCCAGGGCCCGGGCCGCGTTCGGGGATCGCCCGCCCGCCGTGCTCCACTCATTCTCCGGACCGCTGGACTACGGCATCGCCGCGCTCGAGATGGGCCTCGCCATCGCGTTCGGTGGCCTGGTGTTCCGGCGAGGGGAAGAAGCCTCTGCCGAAGTCGCGCGGCTCGTCCCCGGGGAGCGGCTCCTGATCGAGACGGACTCGCCGTACCTGGCCCCGCCCGGAGTGCCGCGCGGCAAGACGCCGCCGGCGCCGCCGGGCGAGGGTGCGGCTCCGGGCGCCACGCCGGGCGCGAGTGGCGGCGCCACGGC
>DASVKT010000305.1:0-8615 GCA_036385235.1 Candidatus Limnocylindrales bacterium
GATGTAGCCGCGTTCCTCGAGCTGATCGATGATTCGAGCGGCTCGGGCATAGCCAACCTTGAGTCGTCGCTGCAGCAGCGACGCGGAAGCGCGATCGTACTCCTGGATCACGCCGACGGCATCGAGCAGGAGGCGGTCGGCATCCTCGTCGGCGACTTCCTCGCGTCCGCCCTCGGGCTCCTCTCCGGTTTCGATGATGCCCATGTCGTAGTGCGGTTCGGCCTCGGACTTCCAGTGCTCGCAGATGTTGGCGATCTCCTTGTCCGAAACGAAGACGCCCTGGAGGCGTATCGGACGGGGCAAGTCTGCGGGCTGGAAGAGCATGTCGCCGCGGCCGATCAGATCCTCGGCGCCGGGCATGTCCAGGATCGTGCGTGAGTCGATCTGGGAAGCCATGGCGAAGGCAATGCGGCTCGGGAAGTTGGCCTTGATGAGCCCTGTGACAACGTTGACCGAAGGCCGCTGAGTCGCCAGAACCATGTGGATGCCAGTGGCTCGCGCCTTCTGGGCCAGGCGGACGATCGGCTCCTCGATGTTCTTGCCCTCGCGCATCATCAAGTCCGCGAGCTCGTCGATGATGATCACCAGATACGGCAGCTTGTCGGCCGGATCAGCCCGGCCTTCGTTGAAGCCGGCCAGGTTCCGGGCGTTGGCGCCGGCAAAGCGGCGGTATCGGTTCTCCATCTCCGTCACGGCCCACTTGAGCGCCGCCTTGGCGCGCTCCGGCTCCGTGATGACGGGCACCATGAGGTGCGGCAACCCGTTGTAGGCCGAGAGCTCGACGCGCTTGAGGTCCACCAGGACCATGCGCAGATCGTCCGGCGTGGCGTTGCACAACAGGCTGGAGATCAGGGCGTTGACCATGACGCTCTTGCCCGAGCCGGTGGCGCCGGCGATGAGCAGATGCGGCATCTTGGAGAGATCCGTGGCCCGGGCATTGCCCGCCACGTCTCGACCCAGCGCAAACGTCAGCTTGGAGGCGCCCCGGAAATCCACTTCCTCAAGGATCCGGCGCAGGGCCACGACGTTGAAGTCCTTGTTGGGGATCTCGATGCCCAGAACGCTCTTGCCCGGGATCGGCGCCTCGATCCGGATGGAGCGAGCGGCCAGGGCCATCGAGAGGTCGTCTGTAAGCGCCTCGATGCGGCTGACCTTGATCTCCGGCGAGGGCTCGACTTCGTATTGAGTGACGACCGGGCCGGCGTTCCAAGCCACGACGCGGGCCGGGATGCCGAAGCTGGCGAGCTTGGCGGAGATGATGGCCGCGTTGCGCTCGTGGTCCATGCCGCTGTCGCCGATGCGCGGCGCCACGTTGTCCAGCAGAGCCAGCGGCGGGAGGTGGTACTCCGGGCGCGGCTTCTCCGCTATGGCCACCGCCGCGAGCTTGCCGTCCAGCTTGGACTGGGCCGGGGCGTCTATTCCGGGCCGCCCGCCGCGGATCGCCACACCGTCACGGATGGAGCTGCCCTCACGGCCGAAGGTGTCGCCGCTGGGCGAGGGCCGCATGCCGCCGCTGATGGGGCCGCCGTCGCGGGCAGAGCCGGCGGCAATGGGCGGCGCAAACGTGGTCGACGTGGGCGCCGGGTTCGGGATGGCAACCGGGATACTCGGGATGCTCGTGACTCGCTCCGGTGTCCGCAGCGCATCCAGCGGATCCAGGTCCATAGCGGCCTTGCGGGCCAGTGCCCGTTCTGCTCGAGTAGGGGCCGAGGCGGTTGCGCTCGCCGCGGCGCTGAGGCCGGTCCGGCCGGTCGCCGGGGCCGGTGCCTCAGGCGCAGGCCGGAAGAGCTTGGCAAGTGCCCGCGACCCAAGTCTGCCGAGCGGCGCGACAACGGCCGGCAGCGACATGTCCAGGGCCAGGAGCAGCCCTGCCGTCATGAAGACGGTCAGGATCAGGGCCGTGCCCGGTGCGGTGACGAGCGGCGACATGAAGTGGGCCAGTGACTCGCCGACGATGCCACCCCTATTGTGATTGACGGCGGCCGGGGCCAGGCCGAACAGCCCCAGCAACGCCAGGTAGGCCAGGCCACTGCCGACCAGGGTCAGCTCCCAGTCGTGGTGGTCGCCGCGCACCCGCTCCAGGTAGTAGCCGAGCAGGATGAGAATCGGCGGCAGCATCCAGCGGGCCGTACCGAACCACGGCGCCACCATCTGCAGTTCCCACGTCGTGAGCGAACCGCCCTGGATCGTGAGCCCGATGAGCAGCGTCACACCGACCAGTTGCATCACCAGAGCCATGATCCAGCGCACGATTTCGCTGTTCACGCTCCAAGAGCGGCCGCCTCGTCGACGGCGCACGGGCGCGGCGGCGCGGGAGCGATTGGCGGCGGCAGACGTTCTCGGGGGCATCTACACCTCCACCACGACAGGGAAGACGAGCGGACGGCGACGAGTCTGCTCGTATAGGTAGCGCGAGATCTCGTCCTTGATCTGGCTCTTAAGGAGCCCGGTTTCGCTGGTGCGGTCGCCCTTGCCTTCGATGGCGGCCATCATCCGCTCCACGGCACCTTCCATTATCGGATCGTGCTCGTTGCCGCGAATGAAGCCGCGGGTCACGATCTCCGGCTTGGCGACGACGCGGCCGGTCTGCTTGTCCACCGTGACTACGACGATGAACATGCCGTCATTGGCGAGTGCCTTGCGATCGCGGAGTACGACTTCGCCGACATCGCCGACAGAGAGTCCGTCCACGAGCACGTAGCCCGATGGAACTGGCGCGGCTCGGCGGGCCGACCCGTCCGGGTAGATCTCGATCGGCTGGCCGTTCTCGATGATGAAGACGTTCTCCGGGGCCACGCCGGTCTCGATAGCCAGGCGGCCGTGCTGCACGAGCATCCGGAACTCACCGTGGATCGGGATGAAGTGCTTGGGCCGGGTCAGGCCGAGCATCAGCTTGAGCTCTTCCTGGCTGGCATGGCCCGAAACGTGGACATGCTTGACGGAGTGGTAATAGACGTTGGCGCCGGCCTTGAAGAGATTGTCTATCGTGCGAGCCACGTACTCCTCGTTGCCGGGGATCGGGCTGGCGCTGACGATGACCGTGTCTCCGGGCTGGATCTCCACGAAGCGGTGATCCCGGTTCGCCATACGGGCCAGGCCGGCCATCGGCTCGCCCTGGGATCCGGTTGTGGCAATGACAATCTTCTCGTGGGAACCGATCTGATCCTTGGCGATGACCTGGCCGGGGGCGTGGGTCATATAGCCGAGATCCGTGGCGATGCGGAAGTTCTGCTCCATGGAGCGGCCGATGATGGCGACTTTGCGATCGAACTCCGCCGCTGCATCGATCACCTGCTGGACGCGGGCGATATTGCTGGCAAAGGTAGCCACGATGACTCGGCCGGAGAGCGGCTCCATGATCTCTCGGAAGGTCTCGCCGACCGTCCGCTCGGAGAGCGTATAGCCGGGCTTCTCGGCGCCGGTGGAGTCCGAAAGAAGGCAGATGACGCCCTCTTCGCCCAGCCGGGAAAGAACGGCGAAGTCGGAACGGCGGCCGTCAACGGCGGTGTGATCGAACTTGAAGTCGCCGGTGGTAACCACCGTACCGACCGGCGTGTGCAGGGCCATGCCCATCGCATCGGGAATCGAGTGGCTAATCCGGAAGGGTTCAACCCGGAAGGACCCGATCTGGACGTTGTCGCCCGGATCCAGCGGCAAGAGCGGGTTGTTGTGGAGCCGGTGCTCCTTGATCTTGATCCCCAGGAGGCCGCGGGCCAGCGTGGACGCGTATACGGGCACGCCCGGGAAGTACGGCAGGATGAACGGCAGGCCGCCGATGTGATCCTCATGGCCGTGAGTGATGAGGAAGGCCTTGACCTTGGCCCGGTTCTCCCGGAGGTATGTGACGTCCGGAATGATGAGGTCGATGCCGAACATCGCCTCGTCGGGGAACATGAGGCCGCAGTCCACAACGACGATGTCGTCGCCGTACTCGAAGACGTACATGTTCTTGCCGATCTCTCCGACACCGCCGAGCGGAATGATTCGGAGAGGGATCTGGTTATCTGGCATCGTTACTCGCGTGCAGGGGTCGATGGATTGTGATCATCCTAGAAGAGCGGGGGCTGGTCTGTCGGCCCGGATTGGGCATCGGTGTGGACATTTTCGCCGCCGTGAGACAGCTCGCCGGCCAGCATGGCTGCGTCCGCCGGGGCTGGCACGACCGAAATCGCGACTTGAGGAACCGGCCGATCGGCCGGCTGAGCTGCCGGCGAAGCGGCGCCTTCGACAACTCCGGCGCGCATCTTGCGCGCGGCGAGCAGGGCCGGCGGAATTCCCTGCATATCTCTGAATGATGTGGCCTCGACTGCCGGATCGCGCAGTGCGGCTGCGGGGTGATACATGAAGAACGCGAGTGCATTGGCCGCTTCCGCCTCGGCGTGAGCCGGCCGAAACGTCCCGTGAACCTGTCCGATCTTAGCCCCGGGGTTGAATCGGCCCATGGAGACTCGGCCGAGCGTGACGATGAGTGCCGGGTCCAATGCCGCGATCTGGCGCGTCAGGAACGGCGCGCATGCGGCAATTTCATCCGGTTCCGGGTCTCGATTGTCCGGCGGCCGGCACTTCACTACGTTGGTTATGAATACGACATCTCGAGACCAACCGATGGAATCCAGCAGTTTGCCGAGCAGCGAGCCCGCCCGACCTACGAACGGGCGTCCCTGCTGATCTTCGTTGTAGCCCGGGCCTTCGCCGACGAATATGACCTCCGAATCGGAGGTTCCTTCGCCCGGAACGGACTTGGTTCTGGTCTCGTGAAGGCGACATCGGGTGCACACGGAAACCTCCGCCCCGATGGCGTCGAGCGCCGCCCGGCGCTCGACTTCGGTCACGATGCAGCCCCAGCCCCGCCCGACACCTCGCGGCGGGATTTGGCCTTGACCCATCCTCGCTCGATCAGAGACAGGGCGATCTCCACCGCATTGGTGGCAGCGCCCTTGCGCAGGTTGTCGCTAACAACCCAGAAGGCAAGCCCGCGCTCGACGGACGGATCCGTGCGGACGCGGCCGACGAAGATCTCGTCCTTGCCCGCAGCCTGCGTCGCAAGCGGATAGACGTGGGCGGAGATGTCGTCCATCACGACGACGCCAGGTACCGCGGCAAAGATGCGGCGAGCTTCATCCGCTGAAATGGACTTGGTGGTTTCGACGTGAACGGCCTCTGAGTGGCTGACGAAGACCGGAACGCGGACGGCAGTGCAGGAGAGACGCAGTTCCGGCAGATGCAGGATCTTGCGCGTCTCGGTGACGACCTTCCACTCCTCGCGGGTGTAGCCGTTCTCCAGGAAGACGTCGATCTCTGGGATGGCGTTGAAGGCGATGGCGTGCGGGTACACGTTGGCGACCTTCGGCTCGCCGGCGACGTGGGCCCGGATCTGCGTCTCCAGCTCGGAGAGTGCCTCTGCGCCCGTGCCGGAGACGGACTGATATGTGTCCACAACGACGCGCTCAATGCCGACCGAGTCCCTCAGGGCCATCAGCACGGGCATGAGCTGCATCGTGGAGCAGTTGGGGTTGGCGATGATGCCTTCGTGCCACTCGCCGTCCTGCGGGTTCACCTGACTGACGATGAGAGGCACCCTGGGGTCCATGCGCCAGGCGTTGGAGTTGTCGATAACCGTGGCGCCGCGCGCGGCCGCCTCGGGGGCTAGTTGCGTCGAAACGTCGCCACCGGCGGAGAAGAGGGCGATGTCTACGCCTTCGAACGCCTCGGGAGTGGCCTCCCCTACCGTAAGGGTCTGACCAGCGGCGCTGACGGTGGAGCCGGCAGATCTACCGGACGCGAGCAAGCGGAGCTCACCGATCGGGAAGTTTCGCTCGGCAAGGACCTGGATCATCGTTCTGCCGACGACGCCGGTGGCGCCGACGACCGCGACGGTCAACGGGCGTGGTTCTGCGGACATAGCTCCACTCAGGTTGGTTTGGTTTACGGGCACGCTGTGAGTATACCAGTGACCCGCCCGGACTCCCCTGCCGCGTGCATACGTGACGGGATATGCAGGGACGTTATGCAGAAAACAGCGAGGGCCGACCGTCGCCGGCCGGCCCTCGCTGCATAATCTCTATTCGGCGTCGGTGCGGGCCAGGTGGCGCTGCATCGCAGCCTTGCGGCTGAGGTTGATCCGGCCCTGGCGGTCGATCTCGACCACCACAACCATGACCTCGTCGCCGACGGAAACCACGTCCTCAACGGTGGGAACGTGATAGTCCGCAAGCTCGCCGATCCGGATCAGGCCTTCCTTGCCCGGCAGGATTTCGACGAAGCAGCCGAAGCCCATGATCCGGGTGACCTTGCCCAGGTACAGGCCGCCGACTTCCACGTCTCGGGTGAGGGACTCGATCCACTGAACGGCCTTGCGGGAATTCTCGCCCGACACTGCCGCGATCTGAACCGTGCCGTCGTCCTCGACGTTGATCTCGGTGCCGGTTTCCTCCTGGATCTTGCGGATCACGGAGCCGCCCTTACCGATGATGTCGCGGATCTTCTCGGGGTTGATCTTGATGGTGATGATGCGCGGCGCGAAGTTGCTCATCTCAGTTCGGCTGGTGGAGATGACCGCGTCCATCTTGTCCAGGATGGCCATTCGGGCGTCGTGCGCCTTGGCCAGGCCCTGGCGGATGATGGCCTCGCTGATGCCCTTGACCTTGATGTCCATCTGCAGCGCCGTGACGCCCTCGCGGGTGCCGGTCACCTTGAAGTCCATGTCGCCGAAGGCGTCTTCCTTGCCGAGGATGTCCGTCAGGACAACGAAGTTGCCGTCCGGCTCGGTGATGAGGCCCATCGCTGCGCCACCGACGGCAGCCTTGATCGGCACACCGGCGTCCATGAGCGCGAGGCTCGAGCCGCAGGTGGAGGCCATCGAGGTTGAGCCGTTGGACGTGACGCACTCGCTGACGAGGCGGATCACGTACGGGAACTCATCCTCGGACGGAAGGACCGGCAGCAGCGCTCGCTCGGCGAGGTGGCCGTGGCCGATTTCCCGGCGACCGGGGCCGCGCATCGGCTTGTTCTCGCCGGTGCTGTACGGGGGCATGTTGTAGTGGTGGAGGTACCGCTTCTCGGTCTCCGGGCTGATCGTGTCGATGCGCTGGACGTCCGAGTTGGGGCCGAGCGTGGCGACGGTGAGAGCCTGGGTCTGGCCGCGGGTGAAGAGGCCGGAACCGTGGGCGCGCGGCAGAACGCCGACTTCCACGGTGATCTGGCGGATTTCGTCCAGACCACGGCCGTCGATGCGGATCCCCTCGGCGAGGATGACCTTGCGGACGGTCTTCTTCTGGACGAGCTGGAACAGGTTCTTGCTGACGCGGGCCTGGCGGCGGGCTTCTTCGAGAAGGCCGGCCGGGTCCATCCCATCCTGGCGGTTGGCGCGGATGGAGACGGCGATACCGTCCATCAGGGTCTCGATGCGGTTCGGCAGATCGCCTGCGAACTTGGCGATGATGGCCGCGGTGGTCTCGGCATCGGCAAGGCCGCGATGAACGGTCTCGACGGTGATACCGAAGAACTTGGCGACGTCACCGAGCTTGTAGGACTCGAGGTCCGGGTAGCCCTCGCGAGCGATCGTCAGAGTGTCGAAGTAGCCGCCGGCGATGAACTTGTCGCTCTCGCCGAGAGCCTGATCAAGGAAGCCGATGTCGAAGCCGACGTTGTGGCCGATGATCGGAGCGCCGTTGACGAAGGCCAGCAGCTTCTCGGCCGCTTCCTTGGGGGTCGGCGCGCCGGCGACGTCTGCGTCCGTGATGCCGTGCATCTGGGTGCCGAAGATCGCGCGGTTCGGGTTCACGAAGGTGGAGAACTTGTCGACGATCTGGCCTTCGCGCAGGCGAACGGCGCCGATCTCGATCAGATCCGCAACCTTGGCGTCGCGACCGGTCGTCTCGGTGTCGATGACGACGATCTCGTTACCGGGCTGGACGATCTTCTTGACGAAGTCCAGGACGGAGGCGGTGCCGGGCTCGAGGTAGCCGACGATCTTGGCCTTGCCGCAAGCGGCGCGCATCTCTTCCTGGATATCGATCAGGGGCTGGAGGGCCTTGTGACCGAACAGGATCGCGTCTGCCATAACGTCTTCGGGGACGATCGAGGCACCGGCCTCAACCATCATGATCGCGTCGCGGGTGCCGGAAACGATGAGGTCTATGTCCGAGCGCTCGAGGTCGGAGATCGTGGGGTTGACCACGAACTCGCCGTCGATGCGGCCGATGCGCACGGCGCCGATGGGGCCCATGAACGGGATCGGGCTGATAGTCAGCGCGCACGACGCGGCGAAGGTGCCGAGGACGTCCGTCTGGTTCTCCTGGTCCGTCGAAAGGACCGTGATCACGATCTGGATGTCGTCCTTGTAGCCCTCGGGGAAGAGCGGCCGGATCGGGCGGTCGGTCAGGCGGCAGGCCAGGATGGCCTGCTCGGACGGGCGCGACTCGCGCTTGATGAAGCCGCCCGGGATCTTGCCGGCGGCGTACATGCGCTCTTCGAACTCGACGGTGAGCGGAAAGAAGTCAAGGCCGGGCCGCGGGTCGGACCGGTTGGCCGTCCCGAGAACCATGGTGTCGCCGAAGCGAACAGTTACGGCGCCGCCCGCGAGCAGTGCCATACGACCGGTCTCAATCGTGAGA
>DASVKT010000306.1:0-6340 GCA_036385235.1 Candidatus Limnocylindrales bacterium
TCGGCCGCCGCCGGACTCATCGCCGCCCATCGGCCGCCGCCGGACTCGGCCGCCGCCGGACTCATCGCCGCCCATCGGCCGCGCCACAGACCCCACTAGCCCGCCGCGAGCTCCGCGCCGGCGCTCGCGCCACCAGCCGAGTCCTCGCTCAACTCCACGTCCGCCAGCACGCGCAACCGCGTCCCGAAGAGCCAGGCCAGGCCGTAGAGGATCGCAACTGCGATCAGCAGGGCCCGGTAGCCGGTGATAAGCGCCGCGTACTCAATTACGCCACCGACCATCGCGCCCAGCAGGTTGCTGGCAAAGGCTATGTCGGCGATTTTCGTATCGCGGAAAGAGAACGTGAAGATCAGGTTGGCGAGGAAGACCGGCGTGAAGGCCACAACTGCCGCCAGCAAGTAGCGCAGCCAGACCGGGTCGATCAACAGCTGCTCCGGAGGCAGCACGAAGGCCACCACCAGCGCCGCGAACAGCAGCACGTAGAGGATCCGCGACCGCTTCACCTTTAGCACCGAGTTCACGAGGATGGCCAGCAGCACCGTCCCGAGTATCGCGAAGAAGGCCAGCGCGTTTACTAACCACGTGGTGCCGAAAAGCAGGCTGAAGCTGACCAGGCTCTTGGTCTCCAGCAACATGAAGGCCGAGCCTAGGACGAAGAAGTGCGGGCTGAAGCTCCGCACCGGAGTCTTGGTCACGAAGGCCGATCCGCCGAGGAAGAGCAGGGCAAAGATCAGCACAAAGCCGAGCGCCAGGATGTAGTGCGGTTGGATCGAGGCTTCACGCAGGTACAGGAACGGCCAGTCGTCGGTGGCCTGAGTGGGCGCCGCGCCTTCAATGGCGGGTTCGGCGTTGACCACGTCTCCCGGGGGTGCCGCGCCGTTGAGCGCAGCCACGGCCGGGCCGTCGGCGAAGACGGCTTGAGTCTGGTCGAAGAGCCGCAGGATCGGTTTGGTGCCGAAGGACGTCTCCAGCATCGAGTCGATCTTTGTGACGAGCCACGGCTCGCGATAGGCGTTGTAGAGAACGAAGGTGCCGTCGGCGGTCAGATGGTCCTTGACGGAATCGAACGCCTCGACGGTGAACAGGAACGACTCGAGCCGGACGTTGCCGGTGGAGGCAACGAGTGTCAGCGAATCGGGTAACGCGAAGATGACCAGGTCGTAGTGTTTGGTCGACGTCCTCAGGAATGCTCGGCCGTCGTTGACGTAGCGGCTGACGCGCGGGTCGGCGTAGGGCTTGAGTGGGGCCTGGTCCACCCCGATCTGCTGGATCGCGGGGTCTATCTCAACCGCGTCGACATGGCCGGCGCCGTGCTGCAGCGCCACCGCCACGTCGTTGCCGGTGCCCGCCCCAATGACCAGGACTTCGTTGTAGGTCTTCCCGGGGAACCACTTGTAGACCTGGTAGTAGGACGGCTCACCCGGTTGGTTGGGCCAGATTCCCTGATGCGGGATTCCGTCCACGGCGATGCCGGTCACCTTGGCGCCGGTTGCGTCCTGGGCGTCGTAGAGGTTGATTCGGTAGTAGGGCGACCACGTCGCGCCCCAACTCTGCTGAAGCAATGCGAGATACAGAACGCCCACGATGGCGATTCCGCTGATTGGCGACCAGGGCCCCAGGCCCGCGCCAAGCCCCAGCAGCAACAGAAGTACCGCCACGATCCCAAACCAGACCAGCGGCGGTGTCCAGAGGGCAGACATGATCCCAAATCCGGCGATGCCGGCCATGGAGCCGGTGATGTCAAAGGCGTAGGCCTGCAACGGTGGTTGGCTTTTCAGTAACGGCCCAAGCGGTAGGGCCAGAGCCGCCATCAAAGACGTGACCAGCACAAACACCAGCGGCAGCACCAGAAAGTTCGTGTCCGCCGCAGTGCTCTCTGCCAGACCGAAGAAGACCTCCTCGTTCGATTTCACCTGGACGTCCAAATGAGCGACAAGCACAAGCAGCGTCACTCCGAGCAGGAGCCAGGCAAACGGCGATACGGCCAGCTTGCGGCCGGACCGGCCCAGAAGAATGCCGATCCCGATGCCCAGGAAGCTGGCCATCAGCAGGAAGTTGGTGAAGAAGCCGACGTACTTGACCGTTGCCGGAATCCAGCGGATCAGGAGAAGCTCCACGAAGAGCAGCGTTGCGCTGGTCAGGATCAGCCGGACACGTGGGTCGCGGAGGAACTTCACGGGCGGCAGCGAAGGCAGCGGTCGTTTGGCGGCGGTCAACGAGTCCCTCCCAATGGATTGCCCGGCCCAAGCCGGCGCTCGGTGGCCATGGTAGCGCGGGCCCACCAACGAGTGACTGCGCATTTCGCGCTCGAGCGTCAGACTCCGTGAGAAGTCGAAGGAGCCGTCACCAACTTGCGCCGCGCCGTCCTCCCCTACGTGGTCCTGTTCATCGCCGTTTCGGCGTGGTCGCCGTACCTCTCGCTCTACTACCAGAGCCTGGGTATCCCGCTGGGTCAGATCGGTGCGTTGATGGCCCTGTCCTCGTTCGTGGGTATGCTGTCCGCGCCGGCGTGGGGCGCCGTCCACGACCGTTACCCGCGCTCGGCAGTTCTGCTGCCGCTGGCGGGCTTCATCGGCGGGCTGGGCGGCTACGGCCTGGTGACCGTCGGTGCATCGCCGCTGATCGTGCCCTCGGCGGGGATGTTCGCCTGCGGCGTCGCCGGACTCATGCCGATGATGGACGTGCGCGTCCTGGAACTCACCGGCGCGGACCGCACTCGCTACGGCCGAATTCGAGCCCTCGGGTCGGCCAGCTTCATGATCGGCGCGCCGCTGGTCGGCCTGCTCAAGGATCGCGAAGGCCCCGTCTCCATCTTCTGGGTCATCATCCCGGCCGTCTTGATCGGCAGTCTGCTGGCCACGACGATCCCCGGCCGGACCAGAGTCATTCGGGCCGGCAGCATGTTTCGAGCGCCCGGCCAGGTCCTCCGGCATCGGCCGGTCGCGGTCTTCCTCATCGGCTATCTGATCTGCTTCGCCGCGATCTCATCCCAGGCTTCGTACATGGGCCCATACCTGCATTCGCTGGGCGCATCGAATGAACTGGTCGGCTGGGCGGCCGCGATCGGGGCCGTCCTGGAGATCCCGGTCATGGTCTTCTTCCCGCGCCTGGCCCGACGCTTCGGCGTAGAGCGGCTGATTCTCTTGGGTGCACTCATCGTGGCCGTGAGGCAGATCGCCAACGTCACGTTCACGGATCCCAACCTCCTCGTCGGCTGCGCCATCTTGCAGGGCGCCGGCTATGCCCTCTTGATCGTTGGGGGCGTGACGTTCGTCTCCAGGCAGGCGCCCAAGGGAACGGCTGCCACGGCGCAGGGCCTGTTGAGTGGGGCCGCGCTGAGCCTCTCCTCGATCATCGGGTCCGGCGGCGGCGGGCAGCTGGCCTCCATGTTTACGATTCGCGGCATGTACTCGGTGAGCGTCGTAGTCGGGTTTGTCGGAGTCGCTGCCATCGCCGTCGCAGTTCTGCCCTTCGTCGGCAGCGGCCAGACTGACGAGACGCCCGCCTAGTACCCGAGGCGGTGGATTCTGGAGTAGACCGTCGTCGCCACAACCTGTGCGCCCAGGTCGCTGAAGTGCACCCCATCGACCGTGTATTTCGAGATGTAGACCCCAGTCGACGTCGAGAGAACCGCGTGAATGTCGATGCAGACGATGCGGTAGCTGTTGGCGAGGTGGATGATCGCGGCATTGAGCGAGTTGATGTTGGCGGCCATGCCGGCGTACGAGTTGGGCGGGATGGTCATCATGAAGACTTGTATCCCCTTGGCCTGCGCGGCCACGATGATCGCCCTCAGGTTTGCGATCGTCGTCGTCTGGCTGATACTGCGGCCTACGTCGTTGGTTCCGCCGAGCAGGAACATCACCTCGGGCTGATACGAGAAAACGTCGCGGGTTTCGCGGCCGAGCATCTCCGACGTCACGTTCCCGGGGATTCCGGCGTTGTTGGCCAGCCTCAGGTTGGAGTCCACCGAACCCAGGCGGCTCGGCCAGGACGGCCCGGAGGCGCCGTATCCGGACGTGAGCGAATCGCCCAGGGCGACGAAGGAATAGACGTGCGGCGCCTTTGTCGGCGCGGGAGTCGGCTCGGGCGTGGGCGGAAGGGTTGGGGTGAGGCGTGCTGCCGGCAGGAGCATCGGCACGTTGGATGTGGGGACCGGCTTGAGCGCCTCGATCGACTCGGCGGCGTCGGAAGCCGAGCCCGCGCCGACAGCTACTCGGGACGAAGGGCCGGACGACATCGCCCCAGCCCAGCCACCCGGCACGCTGGCGGCGACTCCGCTTGCGACAAGGAGAAACACCACCACAAATGAGATGTCCCGATGCCGCTGTTTGGCGGGCAAGAGCCTCGAAGCGCCAGCTTGCAGCGAGCCGCTCAGCCGCGAAGTCGCCGTGGCCAAGGCCTTGTGCAACCGGCCAAATCGAAGCGGATGGGCCATATGGCGGCTCGCCTGAACCGCCCGCGGATCTGGACGGGCCATGATCCTGGGCTGCGCAGCGGAGCCGGCGTCGTGCCGACTCTGCGCCTTGGTGTCTTCGTCAGGCGAACTCACGGTTGGTTGAGTGCTCAGCGCCTGCAACTTGACGCGACTAGGTCTGCAGCGCATTGGCGATCCCCGTTTAGCCGGCGGCTTCCTGTTGCTACCGCGGCTCTAGTCTGCCACCGAAGTGGCAAGTGGCGCAGGGAATGCCTTTCGGGAGGCCGACTCGGCCGACCCGCTTTGCCCCTACGCGGCCGTCTTCTCGCGCTTGGGCCAGCCCGGGCGGTCCAGCCGGTGCCAGACGAAGAGGACCACGGCCAGGATGCAGGCGACCAGGATCAGGTTGTCGAAGGGCTTAAGGCTGTCGCGGATGCTGGGCCAGTTGGCGCCGAGCTGAACGCCGGCCCAGACCAGGGCGATCGTCCATGGGATTGCGCCCAGGGTGGAATACACCAGGAAGCTCTTGATCGGCATGTGGGAGACGCCGGCGACGAAGCTGATGATCGTTCGAATGCCCGGCAGGAGACGGCTGAAGAAGGCGGTTGGTGCGCCCCATCGGGAAAAGAAGTGCTCAGCCTGATCGACTTCATGAGGGCGGATCAGCAGGAACTTGCCCCAGCGATCCAGAAACGGCCGTCCAAGCCGAGCGCCAAGGAGATAGCCGAACAACGACCCGACTGTGTTCGCGGCCACGCCGACGATCACCACGATCCAGAAGCTCCACTCGCTGTGAGTGAGCGGCTCCGTGACATGGCTGCCGACCTCGAAGCCTGCAAAGGGCAGGATGAGTTCCGAAGGAATGGGCACGATGGTCGACTCGAGGACCATCGTGATAAAGACGCCCAGGTACCCTACGCCGCCGTAGAGGTTCTCCAGGATGGGTCGAACAATGCCATCGATAAAGCCGAGCACATGGCCCTCGCTATTGCAGCAGAAGAATGCCACGGTCGATGAATACCGCCGCGGGTCTTGCGCAGGATAACTGAGCGTCGCTGCCTGCGTAGCAACGACGCCCGGCGTAGCAACGGCCCAGCCCCAACCTCTCCGATGGATCGCGCGTATCCTCATCGACGTGAGCGATACTCCCCGGTCCTCGGACCTCGGCTTCCACCGGCATCCACCCGAATCGCACTGGCTCCGCCAGCCGTTGCCGGCCGATGCCGAGATCGAGCTGACCGGCGCAGACCTTTCCATTGCGGACGTTGAGTCGGTGGCGCGCGGCGGCCGGCGCGTCTCGCTCGGCGCGGACGCGCGCGTTCGCGTTGACGAAGCCCGGGCCGTGGTGGAGCGGCTGGTTGCGGCCGGCGAGGTGGTCTACGGTGTCACCACCGGCTTCGGCGACCTTGCAACTACGTACATCGACCCGACGGACTCGGCCAAGCTGCAGGAGAACCTGCTCGTCTCGCACGCTGTGGGCGTGGGCGATGCTCTGCCGCGGGACGTTGTCCGGGCCATGCTGCTGCTCCGCGCGAACACGCTTGCCCTGGGCCACTCCGGCTGCCGGCCGGTGGTGATAGACCGGATCTGCGACCTGCTGCGCGTCGGAATCCACCCCGTGGTGCCGTCCCAGGGTTCCGTCGGCGCATCCGGGGATCTGGCGCCGCTGGCGCATCTGACCCTGCCTCTTACCGGCCGGGGCCACGTGGAGGTTGGCGGCCGTGTCATCTCCGCCGCCGATGCCCTGGACGCAGCCAACCTCGAGCCGCTCGTTCTTCAGGCCAAGGAAGGGCTCGCTCTTCTGAATGGGACTCAGATGATGAGTGCCATCGGTTCGTTGGTGGCCGTGGACGCCCAGCGTCTGGCCCGTACCGCCAGCGTCGCGGCGGCGATGAGTTGCGAGGCCTTGCTCGGCACGGATGT
>DASVKT010000307.1:0-3750 GCA_036385235.1 Candidatus Limnocylindrales bacterium
ATGGAAATCCCAATGTCACCGCGGAGCTGACCCGCATGGTGCCGCGCATCCACGCAGACCATCTCCTGCGCGGCTACGAGGCCGTGGCGACGCGGCTGCTGTCCACGATTGCCGCCTATGTGTCGCGTGACGAGATCCAGCCCGTTCTGGAGGCGCGCCTCGCTCGCGACGCCGAGGAACTTCCCGAAACTATGCGGGACATGGTCCGCCGCTATCCCGACGAGCCGTACAGGCGGCGGATGGGCTCGGTTGCCGAGCGTCTGCGGCGGACCCGTTCGTATCTGACCGGGGAAGGCGGCCCGATTGCCGGTCGATACGAAGCGCCGGAGCAGCTACTCGCCGAGATTGATGAGATTCAGCGCTGCCTTGTCGCGGACCGGCTGCCGCGCGTCGCCTACGGCGAGATGCAGGATTTCCGCTGGCAGGTGGAGACGTTCGGGTTTCATCTCGCGTCGCTCGAGGTGCGGCAGCACTCGGAGGTGCACGAGGCGGCGCTTGTGGCGCTGGCGGCGCTGCGTGGGGCCGGCGGGGCAGCCGGCGGGGCGGGCGCAGCCGGCGGGGCGGGCGACGAGGCGGGCGGCTCGACCGAATCGGCCCGGCCGGGCCTGACCGCGGAGCTGGTTCCGGGCGTTACCGCTGCGGAGGTCCTAGCCACGTTCCGAGCCATCGCGTCGGTTCAGAAGCGCCTCGGCGAAGATGCCTGCCATCGCTACGTGATCAGCTTCACGCGCTCGGCGGCGGATGTGCTCAACGTACTGGATCTCGCGGCGCTGGCGGCCGATCCGGCGATTTCCGCCGCGGCCACCGGCGGTCTGGCACCGGCCCAGGCGAACCTGGACGTGGTGCCGCTCTTTGAGTCCGGCGATGCGTTGACCAGTTGCGGTGAGTTGCTGGAGGAGTTGCTTGCGGATCCGCGGTACCGCCGCCACCTTGCTGCGCGCGGCGATCGACAGGAGGTGATGCTCGGCTATTCCGACTCGAACAAGGAGTCTGGGTTCCTGGCGGCCGTGTGGATGCTGTACCGCGCTCAGTCGCGGTTGGCGGAGGTGGCGCGGAAGCACGGCATCGAGCTGACGCTCTTCCACGGCCGCGGCGGTGCCATCGGGCGGGGCGGCGGGCCGACCAACCGCGCCATCTTGGCCCAGGCCCCGCGCTCCATCGACGGCCGCTTCAAGATGACCGAGCAGGGCGAGATGATCGCGGCCAGCTACGCCAATCTGGCCATTGCCGAGCACCATTTGGGGCTGCTGGGCAGTGCCGTGGCGGTGGCCTCCACTCAGGAACACGACGAATGCGTCGACGAAGCGGACGGGCGCGGCGCGGTCTTCATGGATGAATTGGCGGAGCTGGCCCGGCGGGCATATCGATCGCTCGTGTACGAAGAGCCTGGCTTCGAGCGGTTCTTTCGGGCGGTGACTCCGCTGGCGGAGCTTTCGACGATGGCGCTTGGATCGCGGCCGGCCCGGCGAGGCGCCGCGGGCGAGACGACACCGGTCAACGCGGGTATCGACTCGCTGCGGGCCATTCCGTGGGTCTTCTCCTGGTCGCAGGCGCGCATCGGGCTGCCGGCCTGGTACGGCCTGGGTTCGGCCCTGGAGGCCTTCGAGAAGGCGCACGGAGAGGGTTCGCTCGATCAGATCGCGAAGCTCTATTGCGACTGGCCCTTCCTGGCCAGCGCCTTCGACAACGCCGAGTTGAGCCTCGCGCGCCTGGAGTCGAACATCGCCGGCCTCTACGCGGCGCTGGCCGGCGATGCCGAGGGCGCCCGGCTCTGGCGGCGCATCTCTGACGAGTTCAACCGCTCCATCAGCCTGCTCTCGCGGGTCACCGGACGAGCCGAACTGCTGGCCTCCGAGCCGCTGGTGAGCCGTTCCATTCGACTGCGGCGGCCGTACATTGATCCTCTGTCCCACATCCAGGTACGCTTCCTGGCCAGACTACGTTCGCTGCCCGCCGATGATCCGGATCGTGAGCGGTTCCGCCGCCTCGTCCAGCTCACCATCAACGGCGTTGCAGCCGGGCTGCAGAACACCGGCTAGACCGGCCAGGAGGACCTCGATGCCAACGCCACGGCGGAAACCGGTGAGCGAGTCCGCGAGCATGGGCGTCCCCATGGGCGCCGCGGCCGCTCCGGCCGACGATCCGAGCGTTGCCCCGCCACTGCCGACGGAGGATCCCACGCTCTTCGGTTTGACCCTCGACGGTCTGGCTTCTCGATGGGCGCGGCCGATGGCCGACGCGCCGATCGGCGCCGAGGCGATGCGCGGTGCGGACAAACGAGCCCAGGCGATGGGCGTTCCCGGCACGCGGCTCATGGAGAACGCCGGCTGCGCGGTGGGGGCCGCGGTAAAGGCTCTCGCGATCAAGACGGACCGCTGGGGGAGCGGCCCGATCCTCATCCTGTGCGGCCCGGGCAACAACGGCGGCGACGGCTTCGTGGCGGCGCGGTACCTCTCACGCCAGGGCGCGCGGGTTGTGGCCGTGCTTGTGGGCTCCGAGAACCGGCCGGTCGGCAAGGACGCCTTGCGGAACTGGGACCGCCTCGAGGGCGAGACGAACGTGGAGCGGATCCACACGCCGGTTTCCCGCGACGTGATCATCCTGGGCCAGGGAGTGGAGAAGGCGGCGGTTGTCGTGGACGCGCTGCTGGGCACCGGTGTTGTGGGGCCGTTGCGGGAGCCCATCCGTGCCGCCGTGGATCTGATCGGGCGGGCGCGTCGCGCCGGTGTGCCGATTCTGGCCGTGGACACGCCGACGGCCGTGGATCTCACGAGCGGCGATCTCTCCGATCCGGTTGTCCAGGCCCACGTCACCGTCACCTTCCACCGGCCCAAGTCCGGGCTCCTGGCGAAGCGCGGCGCGGCCGTGGCGGGGCGAGTGCTCGTGGCGCCGATCGGGATTCCGCAGGACGCGGATCGGGGCTGAGGGCTAGCCGGATTCCATTTCGCCTTTCAGCGCGGCATTCCGGCTTTCCAGCGGTTCTGCCGGAGGGGCCTGGAGGCTCCTTCTAGAAACTCGACGGCGGCCAGGGCAATTGCCTTGTCGAGCGCTACGGAATTTCCAGATGGCGTCCTCATGGCCGGGTCGCCAAGCACTTCATATGCCATGACGCCGATTGCCTTGAGCTGCGAGTCGGTAGCCTCTGCGGCCGTCGTGACCAGAGAGTCCTCACCGTACCCCGCGAGAATTCGTGCCAGAGAATCCCGTGAGAAGAGAACACGGCTGCGCTCAAAGCGCTCGGCCCGCCCGGCAAATTCGAACCCGGGATCCAGCTGATGGGCCAGCCATCGATAGGTGGAGGCGGCATTATCGTCTCGACCGTCGAGCGCGGCGAGGTTGTAATCGTCGGTGACTCCGACCGGCCGTCGTCGCCCGCGCCCACGGCCCGGCGTACGTCGTCGGGGACCCCAAGCGAGCGCGCGTCGCGCTCATCGGAAGACAGCCATCCGTTCGATTCGGGACGGCTGGCTCTTGCCATCAGTGCTACGCCGGACGAAGATGTTGCCGGAGTGTCCGGCTGGACAAGGCCGGAGGAGGTGATCCGATGATCGGCACCTGGCATGTCATCCCGCTGGAGCGGGAACCGCTGGTCAAGGTTTCTCTTGGTGCGCGGGTCGGGGGCCACCAACTGCTCGTACAACACTGCGGTGGCGAAGACTGCTGGCACTGGGCTGTGCAGAGCAACCTGGGTCACGAGATCGAAGGCGGCACGGCGCCGGACGCGCATTCCGCCGAGCGAATGGCAGAAGA
>DASVKT010000308.1:0-2042 GCA_036385235.1 Candidatus Limnocylindrales bacterium
CATAGCCCAGCGGTTCCACGTCACGCGCGGCTACCACGACTGCGACCTTTGCCCTAGCCGACCTTCCGGGCCTCCGGACACAATCTCGGTCGAGGGAGGGCCGTACGCCCTTGGAGATCGCGAAGTCCTGGTCGTGGGACCTCGCGCGGGAAGTACAGAGAGGAGAGCCCGATGAGCAACGAACAGGTGGCACCTGAGACGAAAGGTGTTGCGGCGAAGTTACTTGCGACGGTTGACCTTGGCCCTGAGATCGAGGGCATGGCAGGGCGCCAACTTCGAATGCGTATGGTGACCATCGAGCCTCGAGGCGTCTTCGGCCCGATTCACGACCATAAAGGCAGACCAGGCACCGTCTACATACTGCAAGGAACGATCACTGACCATCGAAATGGGGTCGCTACGGACTATGGCCCGGGAGTGGGCTGGCCCGAGGATCGGAACACGGCCCACTGGCTCGAGAACAGGGGAACGATTTCGGCAGTGGAGATCTCGGTCGACATAGTGAGGCAAGAGTGAGCTCAGGCGCAACATCTGAAACGGTCGGGCCTAACGGCGGCTCAACCGAACGCGCTTCAGTCGGCTTCGCCTTCGATCGCTCGATCGCCCGGCGTACGGCCAAGAACCGCAGATACCCCGAGATGCTCCAGGCGGAGGTCCGCCGTCAGCGCCTTATCGCGGCCCTCATCGCCGAGCGGAAGGCCAATCACCTGACCCAGGCCCAAGTGGCTGCGGAGACGCCGGCTCAGGTGATCCCGACCTGCACGGCCCAGCGGCGAATGCACTCCGCGAACCAGGCCTCACGCTCTCCAGGCCCCTCTCCGATGACGTTGTGGAGTTGCCCGAAGAGTTCGAAGGAGACTTCGCCGTAGAGGCCGGTCCAGACCAGCACGCCTCGTTGGATGAGGGCGTCGCTCGCGCCGGGGCCGATGAACTCGCGCAGCGGAGCCAGTGCCTTGCTCGCGGCCGGGCTCACCGAGTCTGATGTGACCTCGGGGGCGAGGCGGCCGCTCGCCGTCGCGTCCAGGAGGATCCGAGTCAGGAGCACCGCGACCCGGCTCGCCGGCGCGACGGTGTCCGGCGGCGCGACGTAGCCCGGCACTGGAGACCCGTAGATCAGCGCGTATCGGTTCGGGTTGGCGATTGCCCACGACCGGACGGCGGTGCAGATGGCCGACCATCGGCCGAAGAGATCCGAGCGATCGGCGCGCGCCTCGGCCGCTTCCGCGGCTTCGCCAAGGGAGCTGTAAGCATCGATGATCAGCCGCGTCAGCAGTTCGTCCCGGCTCGCGACATAGCGATAGACAGCCGACGACGCCATCCCGAGATCTCGCGCGATGGCCCGCAGGCTCAGGGCCGGCGCCCCGTCCGTAGCCAGGTGGCGAAGTGCCGCGTCCAGGATCTCTCGCCTGATCTCGGCGTGGGCCCGCTCCCGGGCCGTTCTCGGGATCGACTTCTCGGTTTCGGTCGTCATGGCGCGTATCGTCGCACACCCGGAGAGCGGTAGCAACATTTGAGAGCACTGCTCTTGCATTTCCGCGGGAATGGTGGCATGCTTCCCACGACAAACGAGAGCGATGCTCACAAATGCGAGCACATGTTACGAGGAGCAGGAAATGAACCAGACTCATGTCATCGTCGGAGCAGGCCCCATCGGCGGCGGCATCGCCCGTCTGCTCGTCTCCCAGGGCAGAAGCGTCCGGACGATCACTCGATCGGGTTCCGGGCCGGAGATCGAGGGCGTCGAACGCATCGCCGCGGACGCCGCCGACGCGCGGAAGCTGGCCGAGCTGACCGCTGATGCCGCCGCGATCTACAACTGCGCGAATCCGCAGTACCACCGCTGGCCCACCGACTGGCCGCCCATCGCCAACTCGCTGCTGAACGCCGCGGAGCGGAGCGGCGCCGTGCTCGTGACCATCGGCAACCTCTACGTCTATGGCCCCGCGACAGAATCGCTCGGCGTCCCCGCATACGACCGCGATCACCCGATGACCGAAGAAACACCACTCGCCACCGTCGGCACGAAGGGCCGCGTCCGCCGC
>DASVKT010000309.1:0-8293 GCA_036385235.1 Candidatus Limnocylindrales bacterium
CACCGGCTCGGCCTTCGGGAATAGGTTGAGGTCAGCGGATCTGCGGAGCCTTCGGGACGAGGTCGATCAGCGGCACACCTGCGACGGCAGGCTGCGTGGCGAGAGCCGTGATGTCGGCCAGTCGGGCGTCGAGCCGCGCCAGCAGCGCTGGCAGATCGATTTCGGCCCCCACCGCCACTTCAGGGTTCAGGCGTAGGGAGGTCGCCAGGTGTTCCCGCGCCCCGCGCAGGTTTCGGGCCAGGCCGATTGGATTTCCCCGAACTGCGTGGACATACCCGGCGGCTATCTTGATCAGGCCCTGATAGAGCGCCCGCTCGGCGAGGTCATCCGTCCCCATCCATGCCGGCTCGAGGAGTTCGTGGGCCTGGAAGAAATCGCCCCGCTCGTACGCGGCCAGGCCTTCTTGAAGCGCGGTGTGTCGGAGGTCTGCCGAAATCGGCCGGTAGGCCTTGCGCCGATCGCCCTGGATGACCGTCCGCCGCGCGTCCGTTAGATCAGGTCCTCGATGCGCCGTCGGCTGTCGAACCCTTCGCTCACTTCGTGCCACCACATGACCTGCTCTTCGCCGAGGCGCCAGCAGAGCCAGATGGGCCGGCCGGCGGCGAGAGCCGGAAAGTCGATCAGGCCCGTCTCAATCTCGCGCAGCTGAATGCCCCAGCCGTCCAGTTGAAGAACCGCAGCTTGCATCTGGTCCACCAAGCCCTGCATCTTCATCCGAAGGCGTTGCGTTTCCTCGGCCGCTTCCTCAAGGGTCATGTCCGCAGGCGGAGCCGGCGCGCCGATGAGCGCAGGAGCGTTCAGCTCCACGATGCGATCCCGCACGCCGACGATCTCATCGCGCTGGTCCCTCAAATGGAGAAGCGTCTCACGGAGTTCGGGCAGCCTGGCATTGGCCCTGTCGAAGTCGTAGTAGTCGGACACAAGTCAAATGGTACCGAAGTTGCCGCCGGAGGCGAATACGAGTTGCGCCCGAACCGGCGCCTGAAACTATTCCTCCAGAAAGTGAACGAGGGGTGGCCCGGCAGCGTCTGGATGGCTGCATTGACTATTGGACGGCCGAATACTGTCGAGCCACTCCGGAGGGTTTGATCTTCTCGCTCGGCGACCCGCTTGCGAGCCACATGCCGCCGTACATGCTCGACAAACTCGCCACCAGCTGAACACTCCCTTTCGGCGGGACGCCGTGGCAAGACCGTCCTTGACGGGCCGCGGCGTCCCGCCGATCCTGCCGTACGAGCCGCGCCCAGGACCGATTCGACCCCTCCCGGAGGCCGCACAATACGGGCGGTGCATGGTGGCCGCCCGCCCAGGCTCTCCTTGCGCCAGGGAGTGGCCTGTTGGCGCCGGAATCGTCACCGTCGCAGGAAGATCTGAACAAAACCGCCGCGCGTCTCGTCTGGATGTTTGGCTGCCGCCGGCAGCTCGTCGCATCACAGCATGGAGGCACGTCGCGGTGGAGGCGGCATTCGCGTTCGCGGATGTGCGTCCGGTGACGTTCGTCGATCTCGCCGAACGTGTGCTCGACGACGCCTACCGTCTCGCGGGCTACCTTCTGGGTGACGCCACCGAAGCCGAAGATGCCGTTCAGGACGCGCTGACGCGCAGTTGGCGGGCCTGGGCCACACTTCGCGACCAGGACAAGTTCGAGCCGTGGTTCGACCGGATCCTGGTGAATGTATGTCGCGACAAGATGCGAAAGCGGCGCGGCGTCCGTATCGAGGAATTGAACGACGAACTGGCTGTCTACATCGACGACCCGTTCCGAGCCTCTCTGGCCAAGAACGAAGTCGACAAGTTGCTGCACGTCCTCAGCCCGGATCAGCGGGTTGTGGTTGGTCTGCGATTCTGGAAGGACCTCTCCCTCCAGCAGATTGCGGACCTCCTCGGCGTGCCTCTTGGGACCGTCCAGTCGCGGCTCCATTACGCCATTCGGCTGCTACGCGATGAAGCCGAGCGGACGACGAGAGCCAGTGGGCTCTCGCCCGAGGTGAAGCGATGAGCAACCGCGGCATGAACGACCGGGATATCGAAGAGCGCCTGCGAGACGTCGTCCGCGGGTCTCAGCCACCCGCGCCGCAGTCTCTGCACCACTTCCTGCACGACCTGCCGGAGACGGAGGTTGTGCATCACCACGGCCCGATCGGGCGCCTGCGCAGCGCTCTGGACCGGCTGCCCAATCTGGCGCCGCAGCACCCGTACGCGCGCCGGGCTCAGATGGGCTTCGGAGTGGCCATGGCCGTCGTCATCGGTGCGGCCGGGGCAGGGCTCCTGCTCAATCTCCGCAATAGCCCCTCCGTTCCATCTGCCAGTAGTTCTCCCGGTCAGACAGGGCCCTGGGTGACTCCTCGCCGCTCCACCGGCACCCACGGCCCCCTTGTCCAGGCCAGCCTCAACATCCAGGGCATCCACTGCTACGGCGTGCCGTCGGTCGACAATGAGTCGATGGCTCTGCCGACTGTCGCGGTGGTGACAAGCTCCGGCAAGTACCTCGGCGTCACGGGCGGGGCGTTCGGTTCGCCCGGCCTCGTCCACTCCGCCGACGGCATCTTCTGGGATTGGAGTCCGCCGACCGAAGTCGATCCGCATGCCACAGTGGTGACTTCCATCGCCACGGACGAGAACAGCACCATCGTCGTCACCGGCGGAGTGCAGGGCGTGGACGGAACCACCGACGGCCGGATTTGGACCTCCAAGGACGACGGCGTTACGTGGCGCGAGAACAATGACGAAGCCGCCTTCGAGGGTGTCACCGTCCAGCTTGTCACCTACAGCCCAGGGCGCTGGCTTGCGTTGGGTTGGAGCAGCAACACTGCGCCCGACTCGCGCGGCCAGATCGCGGCGTGGATGTCCGACGACGGCCAGACGTGGACCCACGTGTCCACGCCGATCAAGGGCAACTCGGCTCTCATCATGTCCACCGCTGCCGGCTTCATCCTTTCGGGAACGCCACTTGGGACCGGCGCTATCAACGAGCCGCCCATCTGGCACTCTTTGGACGGCCAGACCTGGACCCGATCCACCGCGGACGACAACGCCGCTCTGTTGATGGGTCCGCTGACGAGCGCGACGGTGACGGGCCTGAGTCACATCTACGCGGTGAGCACAGCCCCGGATGGAGCCACTCGGGCGCTGGTCGCCTCGTATGACGGCGGCCTCACCTGGAGGATGGCAAAGCCGGATGACTCGCTGCCCGATGCGAGCATGATTTCTCACGTCGCATCGCTCATCCATGGGGACCCGGGCGTCGGCGGAGTGGAATTGCTGATTGCGACGATCGGGACGGGCCGCGATTCTTCCGCCCACATCATGGTCTCCAAGGATGGCGGCGTGAGTTGGATTCGCCTGATCGACACCAAGACGGGCGGGCCGGCAGGGACCAATCTTCTGGATCTCGGCCACGGCTGGCAGGCGGGCGGCAACAAGGTCCTGTCGTTCGGTGATCCCGGTTCGGGCGTTGGCATCTGGCTCACCGAGGCCCAGTAGCGCGTCGGACGGTTGAGTCCGTCAGTCTCGGCCCTCGACGGCTTCCCGGCGTTCGCGCAGGCGGCGCAATCGATCCGGCCGATCGCGCGTGAATCGCTCGATGGCTTCCAGAATGTGGCCGGCGTCGAAATGCGCCTCCTCCATCACTTCGTCCACCGAGCCGCCCGTCCGCCAGCAGTCGTCCCAATCCGAACTGAGCGAGTAGTCGCGCACGATCGGATTCCCGACGCGCAGGTCGTAGTCCTGAGCTAGCTGGCTGAAGAGGCGCAGCGGCTCGTGCTTGAGGTAGCTGAACGAACCGTAGGTGGAGCAGGCGCCCCAGAATCCGTCGAAGTCAGTGAACGGGTCCGGCGCGAAATTTCGAGATGGATGACCGATCGGCCGGTCGCTTCGAGCGCGCGCGCTCGCGTCGCTTCGAACGCCCTCTCGGTGCCGATGCGGCCTATGCGTTCAGCCAACTTCATGGCCCTGTCCTGAGTTCACCCGGCCGTCCGGGTCGGGAAGCGCGTGCCGGCCGGACCGTCGTCCAGCAGCAGCGCCAATCCGCTCGCAGTGGCGTTGGGGCGGGGCCGGTCAAGATCCGGGTCGCTTCAATACGCCTGCCGGGCTGCGCGTTCCGTGCTTCGGGGCATGCCCCGCCGCTCTCTTGCTGCTTGCGTCCCGCGGCGTCGCGTGCGCGCCCGAAGATGCACAACCGACCAATATCGTGCAGCGTGCCCGGCTCATCGGTCAGGCGTGTGCGCCGACAGTGGCAGAATCGACCACCCATGCTCTGGGCCGGTCACAGGTGCGCGTAGGGAGATGCAGACTCGATCGAACGACGCCCGTTCCCGCCTGACGTGTCCGATATGTATCTCTGGACGCGCATCGCGAAGGCGGCGACCACGGTCTTTGTGTCCGCCGGCAGGGGGCGCCGGCGTCCGCCGGCAGGGGGCGCCGGCGGACGGGACGCGGACGGGACGCGGAAGAGTGGAGCCTCGGAAGGGCGGCCCTACGGCTGTGGAGTTGCCGCCGGCGGCGCGCCGCACGGGTAGTACTGGTGCAGCAAGGACGACGTGCAGGCCTGGTACGAATAGTCGTACGAGTCCTTCTGGCCGGGGCCGAAGAACGGGTACGCAGAGATAATCGAAATCACGAGATAGACCGTCAGCAGCGCCAGCGGGCTGATGCGCCGCTTGAGCAGCCACCACGTCATGACGACCAGGCCGAGCGCCAGCGCGCCCGGAAAGAGCGGATCGACGACCGAGGCCTGCAGGTTCAGCTGAGCTCCCGCGATCGTCACGGTGGGGGCCAGGTTCACGACGATGTACTTGGCGGCCAGTGCCCCCAGAACCATATTGCCCAGCACACCGGCCCCGATCAGGACGCGGTCGATGGTGCCGGACTTGAGCAGTTCTGTGACGAACGACTTGCCGCGGGCGTAGCCGCCCATCCAGGCCGTGTAGCCGATGGCGATGATCACGATCGAGACGAGAACCATGTAGATGATCGCGCCGAGCGGGTTGCCGGTGGCGCCGGCGATGGTCGGTACGGCCGTGCCGGATGCGGTCCCGCCGGCGATGCCGATACCGAGCGCGAGGAGGATCGGCGTGATGGTGCTCTGGCTGAGCGTGTCGCCGATGCCTGCCATCGGGCCCATCAGGCCGGACTTGACGGAGTTGATGGCGTCGTCGTCGATCGGAGCGCCGTTGGCGCGCTGCTCCTCCATGGCGATGACCGTGCCGTGGACGACGTTGCCGAAGTTGGGCTCGGTGTTGAAGAAGACGAGGTGGCGCTGGAGCGCGGCCCGGATCTCATCCTCGGTGGTATAGAGGCGCTTGATGATCGGTGTCATGGCGTGGGCGAAGCCGGTGCCCTGGAGTCGCTCGTAGCTGTAGTTGGCGTGGGCGAAGAACGTCCAGAGGACCCACGACTTGACGACGTCGCCACGGGTCAGGCGGATGGCGGGTTCGGTGGCTGCGGCTGCCGGAGCTGCGGCCGGCGCGGTTTCGGTCGCGAGAGCCGGCGCGGATACGGTCGGCCGGACGAAGTTGAGGTGCAGATACGCCAGGCACAGACCTACGGCCGCGATGACGACCAGCGAGACCGACTGGTGGGTGATGGTCATCAGGATGAAGCCGATGAAGAAGTAGGGGATGGCCGAGCCGCGGAAGATGAAGCGCATGTTCAGCGCGATACCGATGGCCGGCAGAACGCCGCCCGCGATGACCAGCCCGTTGACGGTCCAGAGAGGCAGCCGATTGAGAACGTCCTGTACAGATGAAGCGCCGTTGAGAGCGAACAGGAAGACCGGCACGAAACTGGCGACCAGCAGGAAGGCCTGGCCCGGCAACCAGTTCATCAAGGCGACGCCTCGGATGTCCGCCTTCTCGGCGCGCGCGTCGGCCCAGTGGGCAAAGACCGAGTCGAGGGCCATTCGCCCGTAGAAGATGATCGTGCCGAGCAGTCCCAGGCCGAACGCGATCGGGATGGCCTTGGTTGCGTCCAGGCCGCTGGCCAGAGCAACGGTCGTGCCCACCCAGCCGGCGAGGCTGGCGTCCGCCGGGAGGTTGCCACCGGCAGAGATGAAGCCAAGGTACGGGATGTTGATGGCCGCGCCGATAAGCGTTCCCTGGGCGGGATCGCCCAAGATCAGACCGACAAAGAAGCCGGCGACGAGCGGCCGATAGAGGGTGAAGAACGCCAGCCCGAAGAGCCAGGGGCTGTTGGCCAGGTAGTAGCCGAAGGCGATGAGCGCCGCTTGCCAGATGTTGACGGTGATGCGGTGCGTCTCAGCCGGTGCGGCCGAGCCCCCGCTCGCGCCGAGAACGGTCGCCGGCAGCACGGCCGATAGCAGCAGCACCAACGTCAAGCAGCCGCCCAGGGCCGCGAACTTCCTGTACATCCTTCTCCTCTCGAAGCCGCCGTGGCGGCTCAGCCGTGGCGGCTCAGCCGTGGCGGCTCAGTTGCCCGAATCCACCGATCGAAGCGGGATCGGCCGATCGTCGGCGACGATCTGGATCACGACCCGTGTGCCCAGTTGCTCGAGTTGATGCAGCTCCCGGAGTTCGTCCGGGCTGACGGATATGGTTTTGTGAAGGCGCCGCCGGCCCGGCCCGCCGCCCATGCCCCCCAGATCGACGACTTCGATCGGGACGCCGGCCTTCCGAAGGCCGAGGATGGTCCGGGGCGAGCGGGCCAGAACCATGACCGGCTCCGGCGTCCCGGCGAGTTCGATGAGGCGGACGGCGCCGGTGGCGGTGTCGTGGACTTCGACCGGCACGCCCTGCGGCGCGGCCAGGGTCAGCACTTCGGACATGAATTCGTCGTGGGCGCTGGCGTCGTCCACGATTACGATCCGCTGCGCGCCCAGAGCTCGAAGCCAGACGGCCACGACCTGACCGTGGATCAGGCGGTCGTCGATACGAACCAGGCGGAGGCTCAAGATCGTGGTGGCCGCGTCAGGAGGCGCGCTGGGCGCGGTGGCGCTCCGTCTCGGCGATGCCGGATCGGCCGGCCTCGAGCAGATGTTCGACGAGCGGCTCGTCCAGGTCGCCGTCGGCGATGACCGCCTCGACGCACATCGCGAGGTTCACTCCGGAGACGCAGACGATGCGCGGAGAGCGTCGGGCGATGGTGGACGCCACGTTGAACGGCGTCCCGCCGAGCAGATCGCACAGGACCAGGACGCGCCGGCCGTCGTGGCCGATGGCGGCTCGCAAGGCTTCGGCGTAGGCATCGGGCGATTCGTCCGGGGCGAGGCTTGCAGATGCGATGTCCGACAGCGGGCCGACGATCAGCTCCGTGGTCGCGAGCAGGGCAGCGGGCAGCGTTCCGTGTCCGGCAACAACGATCCGAAACGCTCGCACTCGACCTTCTCCATTTGGTCAACTTGACTGTGGCAGGAGTTCCTGCAACTATTCTCACGCAATGCCTTGCACCGACCGCATGGCGGTATAGTCGCGTCTGCGGGCTAACCTGTCAACAGGAGGGAAGCCAAGTGGTCGAGGAAATTGCCGCGGGGCCGGCGGAAGCGACCGAACCCACCAGCCAGCGCGAGATGATGCGGCTGGTCGCCCAGCTCTATTACGTTCGAGAGCTCGGCCAGCCCGAGATAGCGGCTCTTACCGGTTTCTCCATCTCCAAGGTGTCGCGCTTGCTGTCGTCGGCCCGGGCGGCCGGTGTCGTCCGGATTTCGGTCGAGGGCGCGCCGTCCGCTCCGACGCCACTCGCTCGCTCCCTGTCGGAAGCTTTGGGCGTTGAGGTTTGGGTGACGCCCGGCCAGGAGACGACACCCGCGCTGGCCGCCCGGCTGTGTGGCGTTGCCGCGGCGCCGCGTCTGGCCGAGGAGTTGCCCTCCGAGGGTGCGATCGGACTAACCGGCGGCTACACCGTGGAATCACTGGTGGCTGCGCTGCCCGCCGGCTCACGGCCGGGCGCCGTTGTGGTCCCGCTCGTCGGAGGCTGGGACTCGAGCAACCCGCATCTCAACAGCAACGACATCGCTCGCCACATGGCCGAGCGGATCGGGGCCGGCGTCCGGCTTCTGCATGCCCCGGGCCTGCTGGACAACGAGGCAACCACTGCCGCGCTCCTCTCCGACAGCGCCGTCACCGCCACGACTCGCTTCTGGGGGGAGCTGCGTCTCGCGCTGGTGGGCATGAGTGGCGCGCCACGATTCGCGCCCGGGTACGGCACCGTCATGGATCGCCTGGACGACGAGGGCCGAGCTCGGCTTGCAGGCAAGGGAGCCGTCGGCGATGTGGCCGGCCACATCGTCCGACTGGACGGGTCGTTCGTTCAGGACGAGTGGGAGCGCCGCACCATCTCC
>DASVKT010000310.1:0-3753 GCA_036385235.1 Candidatus Limnocylindrales bacterium
GGAGACCGGGCCGGTACCGACTCGGTTGGTTGCGGGCGCCCGTGTTGGTGGCCTGCTGGAGGGAGGTCCCGCCCACAGCTGTGACCGTGTTGGATGCGGCGGGGAACTCGGCCCCGTAGCCCGAGTCGCCGGCCGCGACCGTCACCGCCACGCCCAGGTGGTTGTAGTACGAAGAGCTGTCGCTGGTCTCGCCAGAGTACTCCGGGCCGCCGTAGCTGTTGCTCACCACGTTGGCCCCGAGGGCCACCGCCTCGTTGACCGCCGTCCCGAGATCGGAGATGCTGGCCGTGCTGGCCTCGACGAGCAGGATGTGACAGTTGGGGCAAAGTGCGCTGACCATGTCGAGGTCGAGGGCGGTCTCCTGGCCCCAGCCCGTGTTGCCCGACGGGTAGTTGGACCCGCCGCTCTCATCGACCTTGCGGAAGCAGCGATTGGCCGTGGTGCAGGAGGACAACCCGAAGAACGACCGGTAGCTGGCCAGGTCGGCCTCCGCCGACGGATCGCCGTAGGCATCGACGATGGCGACAGTCTGGCCCGCGCCCTTGGTGGCCGACGGGGTGACGTAGGCCGACTGGAGGTACAACGGGTCGTACGCGCCGCCGTTGCCGATGGCCGCAGTGCTTCGCAACGAACCGGGCCGCGTCGGCCGTTGGGTCGTGGCCTCGCTGTCGGTGCGCCTGCGCCCGAAACAGGTGGCCTGGCCGGCGGGAACCGCGCTGGGGCATACGTTGACATCGGTATTGCCGTTGGTGCCGTGATTCCCGCTTGAGCTGGCACCCGCGGCGTCGGCCGGCAGGGCCACCAGCGTGGCGAAGAGCAATGCTCCGGCCAGCACTCCCACTATTGCCCGACGATTCGTTTGCATGGATGCCCCCTCCGCGGTGGCCAGTAAGCATACCAACGACGAGGTCCGTCCGCCGCCTTCTCGGGACGTTTCTGGGCACGCGCCGGCCTGGTGAACATTCCTGTGGCGGCACCGCGGCGACGGGCGGCCCGCACCATCCAAAGGACCATGCTCGCCGATCCACCCAACTCCGAAGACGTGGAGAGGATCGCCCGAGCAGCGCTCCTCCGGCGCACCCCGGGTGGGAGAGTGACCGCCCAGGCTCTGGGGCATCCTTAGGGCAACGAACGGGTGAACGCCGATATGTGCGGCTTCTCCGGGCCGCCTGCCTTTCCAGGCTCCCAAGTGCGCTTGCGCCCATGGCCGGGGTGAGCTGCGAAATCGGATCGGACTTCGCAGATTTCGGCAATGTCATACGGATGAGGCAATATGCCACGATGATCGTTCTCCACACGGCGTGGCTCACCCGTGCCAGGCGTCTCGCCGTGTGGGCAGAGGACGGGAGCCGAACTCGGACGGCTCCGGCTCGGCGAGGGCGTCCACCCCGGCAGCCACACCCGAAATCCCACCCCTTCGCCCTCGACGCCGACAGCATTCGCCTCGCTGTTACCGAGCTCGGAGGGATCGCAGCGGCAGACCTACTGGAGGCGAGTGAGGTGGAACTCAATCTTCGACTGCCCGACGCTGGCGGAGGTCCGATCGGCTCCCCGTGGCTCGAGGACGAGCCACCTGGCCCTGCCCCTGACCCACCGTCCGCATCATCGGTCTCCTCGCATTCACCCCCTTTGTGGACCGCACCGGGGATCGTCCTCAAACCGTCAAACGCGGTGCATCTTCTTCTGGCGCTGGTGTCGGCGGCCGGCGGTGCGGATGACTTCTCAACCGCCGACTCGTCGGGTATCACCCTCGCGAGCGATCTCCGATTCGCCGCACGTGCTGCTGAGATGATTCTGGAGCTGACTGCCCGCGGCCGAATGCTCCCTACTCTCGAGCTCTCTGCCGACGGTTGGCGAGCCGGTTGGCGCCCGCTGATCGACGGGCACGACCGTGGTCGGATCGAGGCGCTGTTGTGGGCCCTTCCACCATCGTTCATGGCTGCGGGCACGTCCGATGTGGGTCAGGAGTACACCGGCGTCGGCCCCGATCCGGAAGCACCTGACGAGGTGCTTCGCTCCTTCATGTGGAGTGTCACTGACGCGCTGGCCCGGCAGTTCGTGGCCGATCGCCCGCCCGCCGTCCGACGACGCCGTCCAACGGCACCGAGCGCTGTCGAATCGTGGCTGGCTTCCCTCGTCACACCCGATGGAATCGTCGAGGCCGATAACGACGAGCTCAGTTCACTGGCCGAGAAGCTCGAGGCTTGGCACGCCACGGAGAACACGAATGCGGAAGCGGTACGGACCTATTTCCGGATCGTCCCTCCTGAGGCCGACACCGAAGACCGCACCGTCGAGGGAGACGGTGTTCCCCGGCGCCCTGGCCGGCGCTGTTCGGCCGACCAGCCCGATTCCCTCGACGAATGGCGGATCGAGTTCGCGCTGCAGGCGGTAGACGACCCGAGCCTGCTCGTCACTGCCGCGACTGTATGGGCCGACGGCCCCGAACTCACCGCCTTGGAGCGCCACGTGGCGCACCCCGACGAGCATCTTCTCCGAGGCTTGGGCCGTGCCGCTCGGCTTGTCCCCTCCCTCGGCTCGGCGCTGGCCTCGGCGGCTCCCTGCGAGCAAGTGACCGACTCCGCCGGCATCCTGGCATTCCTCCGCGATGGTGCGCCGATTCTGGAGCAGGCCGGATTCGGGGTGCTGGCGCCGCCGTGGTGGCGCTCATCGAGGGCACGGCTCAACCTTCGGCTCAAGGCTCGAACCAGCCCGAAAGGTGGGGCATCGATCAGCGGCATCGGGCTCGACGGACTCTGTGACATCCGATGGGAGGCGGCGCTCGGCGACGACATGATCGGGCTTGCCGAGCTACGCGAGCTGGCGCGTCTGAAGCAGCCTCTCGTACGGGTCCGCGGGCAGTGGGTAGAGCTGCGCCAAGAGGATCTCGCGGCCGCTATCGCCGCGGTGGGCAAGAAGGGTGCCACCGCCGACCACATGTCGGCCGGCGAGGTCCTACGCACGGCGATCGGACTCGAGCAAAGCACTGATGGTCTGCCCATTGCCGAAGTGGAGGCCGATGGTTGGCTGGGGAACCTCCTCGCCGGCGCCGAGGACGGTCGGCTGCAGGCCCTTCCAACCCCTGACGGTTTCGCCGGGGAACTGCGCCCCTACCAGGAGCGCGGGCTCGGGTGGCTCGCGTTCCTCGGCAACCTCGGTCTCGGCGCCTGCCTCGCCGACGACATGGGCCTCGGGAAGACGGCACAGCTTCTCGCCCTGCTTGTCGACGAGCGAGCCCGACTCACCACGGGGCCTGCGCGCCGGGGACGGCGTGCCACCAACCAGGCGGACACGAAGGCGATGACCCCAAGCCTTGGTCCGACGCTCGTTCTCTGTCCGATGTCGCTGGTCGGCAACTGGCAACGCGAAGCAAGCCGCTTCGCTCCGAAGCTGTCGGTCTATATTCATCATGGACCTGATCGGCTCGACGGCAAGGCCTTCGCCCGCCATGCCGGTAAGGCGGATCTGGTGTTGTCGACCTATGGCCTCGCCGCCCGTGACCAACAGCTTCTGGCGACGGTTCCGTGGAGGCGGATGGTCCTCGACGAGGCACAGCAGATAAAGAACAGCGCGGCCCGTACCACCCAGAGTGTCCGGGCGATCCCGGCCGAGCGGCGGATCGCCATGACCGGCACCCCGGTGGAGAACAGCCTGACCGAGCTCTGGTCGATCATGCAGTTCCTCAACCCGGGCCTGCTCGGCTCAGAGAAGGGTTTCCGCGAGCGCTTCGTCAAACCCATCGAGCGCGATGGC